>NZ_JAKEUW010000004.1:0-164131 GCF_022398115.1 Vibrio sp. Isolate22
AAAACAAAAACGGTAGTAAGTGATATGGTTTAGTCGCCAAACAAAAATCATACACAAACTACCGTTTTCATGCCGAATCATACTTTCCTATCTTCATTCTGGGAAGGCTTTAAAATAGTAAAGTCTCACCAGACAGCATCACTTATTACACTGACTCTTAAACCTAACTCTGAGGCTAAATGCCTTTGCGGTCTTGAAGCCGAGGCTATCCATGAGTATCAATGGCGTCATGTGAAAGAGGCCATGTTGTTCAGTGTTCCTGTTGAACTTTCCGTTCAAACTCGAAGGATTAAGTGTCGTGACTGCGGCATAAAAACAGAGTCTCTATCTTGGTTGGAGCCTTATGCTCGTATAACGAAACGCCTAAAAAGCTATATAGAACAATTACTGCCTCTTCTTCCAATTAAGCATATCTCCCAGTTAACGAGCGTTCATTGGCACACCATTAAAGAGATAGATAAACGTCGACTTCGCCAAGTTGTACCTTCGGTGAAATGGGAGGAGTTAACGCAACTCGTCATGGACGAGTTCGCCATCTTTAAAGGGCACCGATATGCCACAGTCATCGCTGATGCTAAGACTCACCAAGTCATTTGGATAGGGTTAGGCCGTAGCCGCAAGGACATACGACCGTTCTTCGAGCAGTTAGGCAAGCATGGCAACAATATCGAAGCGGTCGCAATGGACATGAATACGGCTTTTGATCTTGAAGTTCAAGAGCACTGCCCGAACGCAAAAATCGTTTACGACTTATTCCATGTTGTTGCTAAGTTCGGTCGTGAGGTGATGGATAGAGTCAGAGTCGACCAAGCCAACAAACTCAAGCAAGATAAAAAAGCGAGGCAATGGGTCAAGCGTTCACGCTGGGTATTGTTGAAAAATAGAAGCAACTTAAATCCACGGCAAGATAGTTACCTTACCGAAATATTGAATATCAATAAGGACTTAATGACCACTTATATACTCGGTTCACAACTCAAAGAGCTTTGGTATTGTGAATCAGAAGCACATGCTAAGGGGAGGTATGGTGGGCACAAGTGCAAGAAAGTGGAATTAAGCCATTGAAAGAGTTCGCACGAAAACTGAGGCCTTATCTTCACGGTATTATTGGATCGGCAAGTTATCCGCTCAACACCTGCACATTGGAAGGGATAAACAACAAAATAAAGTTAATCAAGCGAATGGGGTATGGGTATCGAGATACAGACTACTTCTTCTTGAAGATAAAAGCGGCTTTCCCCGGAAAGCCGCGATGAACCTTTTTTTATGCCTCGAATCTAGCCTTTTTGAATAACTGATAAGACCACTCATACCTTGTGGTTAATCTCAATAGAACTTGTTTGAAGTCACACGCACAAAACCACAATTAATGTATGGTAATGAGTGGCGGCACGCTTGTAATACCGTGCCGATAATTATTTTTTGAGCGTGACTCGTACGCAAACTTGAAGGTAGGACTCAATATGATTCAGATCGTTATTGATGGGAAATTTCGAATCGTCGAACAAGGGCAGACCGTGCTTGAGGCGGCAAAAACATGTGGTCTAGAGATCCCATCTCTATGCGGTTTGAATAAGACAGGGGACAAAGTCCCGTGCGATCTGTGTGTGGTTGAAGTGGATGGTGTGGGTATGACTCGTTCCTGTGAGCTTGAAGTGTCCAACGGCTTGAACATCACAACTCAATCTAAACAGCTAACTTCTCACAGACAGGACGCGTTGAATCGAATCATGGCAGACCACTATGCTGACTGTGAAGCGCCGTGCCAAACTGCTTGTCCGGCGGGAGTAGATATCCAGTCTTACCTACATCATATTGCACAAAATGATCATACCAAAGCGATCGAAGTCATTAAGAAAACACTGCCGATGCCACTATCGATTGGTCGTGTGTGTCCGGCCTTTTGTGAAACCGAGTGTCGAAGAAACTTAGTCGATGATTCGATTGCGATTCGCCAACTCAAGCGACACGCAGCCGATGCTGATTTAGCAGCTCAAGAGAGCTATATGCCGCCGAAGAAGGCGAGCAAAGGCAAAAGTATAGCGATAGTTGGGAGTGGCCCTGGTGGCTTAACAGCGGGCTATTACCTATCGAATGAGGGTTATGATGTCAGTGTATATGAGTCGATGCCTAAAGCTGGTGGTTGGTTGCGCTATGGCATCCCAGAATATCGCTTACCAAAGTCGATTCTAGATAAAGAAATCGAACTGATGTGTCGTAACGGAATGGTTGTAGAGTGTGACAAGAAGCTCGGTGTCGATTTTACCTTGTCAGATCTTAGTCGTGATTTTGATGCGGTCTGCTTAGCTGTCGGTGCATCACAAGCCGTTGAAATGAATTATCCAGGTAGCGACCTTGGCGGTTGTTATTTAGGTGTTGATTACCTGAAAGATTATGTCACCGACAAACAGTTCACTACGGGTAAAAAAGTGGCGGTTATTGGCGGTGGTAATACCGCAATTGACTGCGCACGAACGGCGGTTCGTGATGGTGCTGATACCACACTCATCTATCGTCGCACGCGAGATGAAATGCCAGCTGAAGATTACGAAATCGAAGAGGCTGAACACGAAGGCGTTAAGTTCCACTTCTTGACTAACCCAGCTGAGAATATCGCTGATGAAAATGGCCATGTATCAGAAATTCGATTAGAGCGCATGGCGCTTGGACCTGCTGATGCGTCTGGCCGTCGCAGTCCTAAACCAACAGGTGAGTTTTTTGTTGAAGCATTCGATACGGTCATCGCAGCTGTTTCGCAAAAGCCAGACCTAAGCTTCATGGATAACGAAGAGATTGATATCCCACTGACACGTTGGAACACCGCGGACGCTGATCCGCAAACCATGCATACAGGTACCGGTAACATATTTAGTATCGGTGATTTCAGACGTGGTCCAGCGACTGCAGTAGAAGCAGTAGGAGACGGACGTATTGCTGCACAAGCGATCGACCGATTCTTCAATGGTGATATGGAAAATATTCCGGTTAAACCGTTTAACTCAAGAAAGCATAAGCAGCTTAAAGCGGTCGATCCTGAGCAATATAAATCGATACAACGTATGGCTCGAAAAATTATGCCGGAGCTGACTCCAGAGCAGCGTGAGCAAAGCTTTGAAGAAGTCGAAACTGGCTTTGATAATGCCGATGCCATTGCAGAAGCGGCAAGGTGTTTAGAATGTGGTTGCCAAGCCAACACGAAGTGTGACCTACGTGATTACTCGACTGAGTACCAGGCAACTCAAACGCATCCTGAATACAAAATCGATATTGCTTCAAATGAAAGCTGGCAAGCGATTCGCGCAGAAGAAGCGAAAGTGGGTTCAACAAGACAGAAGTTTGCTGTCGACAATAGCTCTGAATTCATTATTTTCGATGCTAACCGCTGCATTAGTTGTGGGCAGTGTATTCAAGCATGTCGCGAACAGAATGTTCATGGCGTCCTAAGTTTCATGAATCAGACTGATGGCAAGCCAGCTTCAAGGCCTGAGTGTCGTCCAAATTTCGGGGTGAACCAGACCTTAATGGGCGACTCGAACTGTGTTCAATGCGGTTCTTGTATTCAAGCATGTCCAACCGGTGCAATGGTGGATGCTCGTGATAGAAAGCAAGGTGACACCGACGTTCTCAAGAAGGTCGATACCATCTGTACCTACTGTGGTGTGGGCTGTAAGCTAACCATGCATGTCGATGAAGCGAAGAATAAGATTCGTTATATCGAAGGTGGTGACTCTCCGGTTAACGAAGGCATGCTGTGTGTTAAGGGGCGCTTTGGTTTTGACTTCGTGAGTAGTGATGCTCGCCTCACAACCCCATTGATTCGTAAAGATGGTTGGTTGCAACCTGCGAGTTGGGAAGAAGCCATCACGCTGATTGCCGATAAGTTCACTGCGATTAAACAAGGCTTTGGCAGTAATGCATTAGCAGGTTTCTCATCGGCTAAAACCACCAATGAAGATAACTATGCGTTCCAAAAATTCATTCGCCGTGAGCTTGGTACCAACAACGTCGACCATTGTGCTCGCCTTTGTCATGCCTCGACAGTGACTGGACTTGAGGCTTCGCTGGGTAGTGGGGCGATGACTAATGATATCCCAAGCATCAAACACTCGGATGTCATCTTCATCATTGGCTCTGATACTACATCCGCACACCCGATTATCGGCTCGCACATAAAGCAGGCGGTAAGACATAACGGTGCGCGTTTGATTGTCGCAGACCCAAAAAGAATCGATATTGCCGATCATGCTGAGCTTTACTTAGCACATCGACCGGGTACAGACGTGATGCTAATCAACGGTGTGATGCAGCAAATTATCAAACATGGTTGGTATGACCAAGATTACATTGATGAACGTGTGGAAGGCTTTGATACCTTGTTGCAAGAGGTGATGTCGCCAAGTTACTCACTAGACAAAGTAGAACTGGTGACAGGCGTTAAAGCTGAAGATATCTTCGCGATGGCGCGCTTGATTGGTACCGCAAAGCGCACGGCGGTTTATTACTCCATGGGCATTACGCAACACACGACAGGGCACGATAACGTTCGCTCTATTGCTAACCTGCAACTTCTGTGTGGCAACATTGGCATTGAAGGGGGCGGTATCAACCCGTTACGCGGTCAATCCAATGTTCAAGGTGCGTGTGATATGGGGGCATTGCCAAATAACCTACCTGGGTATCAGAAGGTCTATAACCCAATGGTGCGTCAGAAGTTTGCGATGGAGTGGGGTATTACTGATTTACCAGCGGAGACCGGACTAACACTCACCGAAATTATTGACGGTGCATGTAACCGAGAGGTTCGAGCCTTGTACGTGATGGGTGAAAACCCAGTATTGAGTGACCCAAATCAAGCGCACGTGATTGAAGGACTTGAGGCGTTGGATTTCCTTATTGTGCAAGACATCTTCTTAACGGAAACGGCGCAATATGCGGATGTGGTTTTGCCATCTTGCTCATTTGCAGAAAAGTCAGGTCACTTCACTAATACTGAGAGACGCGTGCAGCGCATCAATCCTGCGGTATTACCTCCGGGGGAAGCGAAGGAAGATTGGGCCATCATTCAAATGCTGGCGAATGCCATGGGTGGTGGCTGGAACTACCAGTCGGTAGCTGATATCACTAACGAGATTGCTTGTGTAACACCACAGTACGCAGGTTTGCGTTGGGATAACATTACGGTGAATGGTGTGCAGTGGCCAAGCAATAAGAACAATCCAGACGGCACACGTATCATGCACCAGACTCAGTTTACTCGTGGACGTGGCCAAATGGAGGCAATTCCGTTTCGTTATGCCGCTGAGCTTCCGGACGAAGAGTACCCGTTGGTGCTCACGACAGGGCGTATTTTAGAGCAGTTCCATACCGGAACCATGACACGTAAAACCAAAGGATTGGATAACCTAGCGGGGCCGAGAGCGATGGTCAGTGTTCATGATGCCGAGGCCTTAGGGGTTTCCAATGGTCAAATGCTTAGGGTATCAACACGTCGTGGTGAGATTGAGATTGCAGCGTTTGTGACGAAGCGAATGCAAAAAGGGGTGGTGTTTATTCCATTCCACTTTGTAGAGTCTCCAGTGAACCGCTTGACGATAACCGCGACCGATCCACATGCCAAGATCCCAGAATTCAAGGTGGCGGCAGTACGCATTGATCCAGTGTGTGAGCCTGAAGTTAAAACAGCACAGGCAGAAGCCTAGCTGAATTGCTTAGAATGAAATAGCAGGCATTAAAAAGCCGCGTAACTCTGAGAGTTATGCGGCTTTTTTATTAAGCTTGGTAATTATTGAGTTAGCAAGCTAGCAACTGATAGAGTTCTAAGTTCAGTTGTAGGCTTAGCTTGAAACAATCTCATTACTGTGAACACCAAATTGTTTTGCAGCGTAAGCAACACGCTCAGCAGGTTTTGGGTATTCAGCGGGTGTACCAAGGTTTTCAATATGCTGTAATCTAGGAAGTAGACCTGCTCCGTTGGCGATTTGGATAGCCAAACCTGGACGAGCGTTAAGCTCAAGTACCATTGGGCCTTCTTCTTGGTCTAGAACCATGTCCGTACCCATGTAACCCAAGCCAGTCATTTCCCAAGCGCTTGAAGCAAGAATCAGTAGCTTTTCCCAGTGAGGAACTTGTAGCAGTGCCAGTTCTTTACCTGTGTCTGGGTGATGCGTCACTGGTTGGTCAAATTGAACCGCGCGTACCGCTTTGCCCGTTGCAATGTCAATCCCTACACCAACAGCACCTTGGTGAAGGTTAGCCTTGCCATCAGAAGCTGAAGTAGAAAGACGCATCATCGCCATAACAGGGTAGCCTTTGAATACGATGATACGTACATCAGGCACGCCCTCGTAACTGAAACCGTCAAAACATTCGTCAAACTTAATCAGGTTTTCTACTACGGCAACGTCGTTCTTACCACCTAGTGAGAAAAGACCTGCAAGAGCGTTACTGATGTGACGCTCTACATCTTCTTCGTTAATGGTTGAGCCAGACGGCTTAGTGTAAACGCCGTCCTTGTGTGAGGTGATGACAAGGATGCCCTTACCACCACTCCCTTGAGCTGGCTTGATTACAAAACCCGGCCACTCTTTAACCATCTTGTGGATTGTCTTTACTTCAGCTTGGTGACTGATCACGCCGATAAGTTTAGGCACTGTCGCGCCTGCTTGTTCCGCAATGATTTTAGTCTTTAGCTTGTCATCTACTAACGGATACTTGGAGCGATCATTGTAGCGACCAATATAGCTATGGTTACGCTTGTTCATCCCCATGATGCCTTTGTCTTTCAACTTAAACGGCGAAGTAAACTGTTCAAACATAACTTAATCCTCCGCTAGCGGTTTAAAGCGACGTAGCTCAGTTAAGCGGTAACCAGTGTAAGTACCTAGTAGTAAAATACCACCTAGGACAATCAGTTGTAGACCGATAAAGTTAAATGTTAGGTGTTGAATAAACGGGTTAGTCATTGCTAAGTAAACAAGTACGGCAGTCAATAGTGAGCCACCACCTTGAAGAACCACTTCTTTCGCGCCTTCTTCTTCCCATAGGATAGACATACGTTCGATTGTCCAAGATAGGATGATCATTGGGAAGAACGTAATAGAAAGACCTTCAGTTAGACCCACTTTGAAAGCAACCACGGTAAACACAGAAATAATCATGATTACCGTGATAATCACCGCGGATATTCTGGCCACCAGTAACAGGTTGAGCTTGGATAAGTAGCTACGAATAATAAGGCCTGTGCCGACAATCAGTAAGAAACCGACAATACCCGTAACCAATTGTGTTTGAACAAAGGCTACTGCTATCAGAACAGGCATGAAAGTACCAGATGTCTTCAAACCGATGATAACGCGCAAGAACACAACAATCAGAGCACCGATTGGAATTAGCATGATGGTTTTAAACATCGCTTGCTCTTCTAACGGTAGGCTGTGAATCGATAGGTTCAACAATTGGTCTGCAGAGACTTTGCTGTTGGTTGCTTCAGTAGGAGTAATCTCTTGAGCAATCATAGAGAAGTGAACTTTACTGTTTTGACCACCAACAACATCTAACAGAGATACGTTCGACTCGTCCCAGATAAGTAGGTTTGGTTGAACTTGTTGTTCGCTTGATTCAGGGGAGAACAGAATCCACTGATCGTTATCCCAAACTTGGATCATGTTCTGAATGGATTGACGACGGCGACCATCTTCTAGCTCGATAACACCAACCACTTTGTTGTGGATTTTTGCTGCCGAAAGTAGCTTGTGTGTCGCTTCTACTTTGGTCATGTTGTTCAGAAGCAGCGCTGAGTTTTGGCTGTCTGGATCGTTTAGCGTTTTGATGAGCTCACGAGTGAAGGTTAGGTTGTCCGCTGAACGCTTGGTTGCGCGGTCAATCAAAGCAATCGATGCTGCTTCTTCTGGTCCATCGAAGCTTGGTTGAGCAACTTCACCTTCTGGTGGGTTCTCAGTAACTTTTGCTTGGCTATCGACTAAGAATTGAGTTTTGTAGTAGATGGTTTGTGGGCCATCAGCATAGCGTATAGACCATTCAGCACGGCGACCTGATTCGGTATTCAAGTAAGAGATACCGTAGCCTGGTGATGAAGCTGACTCGCTGATTAGAGTGTAGTTAGACTGAGTATGAGGAGCCGCTAATGAAACCTTCGCTTCTTTGCCTACTGCATTGAATTCGATACGAGCTTCAATGTCCCACACCTGTCTGGTTTCCCCTGGGGTCCAAGGAACACCATAGGTCGTATGTCTGAACATACTCAGTGCTATACCTGCTGCAATGAGCAGGAAAATAGAGATATAAAATGGAATTCGTGACGTCATAGCTTACCCTACTATTGTTATTTGGCTTCCGTTTGTACGTACTGTTTACTTACATCTACTAGCGCGATGTCTTTGATAAATTCGCGCCCTAGTAATACAGGGTGACTCATTTGAGAACGATCCGCCAATGTAAATTGCGCTTTTTCATGGATTTTTCCAACTTTAACCCATAATTCGATCACAGCTCGACGTTCTGCTTGGTCGGTCGTTGACTGACGGATTTTCACATAACGTACGACAGGCGCTTCAATCCATTTTTGATCTTCTGTCGCTTGTGATTTATCAGCTAGGTGGAATCGCACCCAATCTTTGCCATTACGTTCGAATTCTTTGATATCGACAGCATTCAAAGAGGATGTTGTTGCACCCGTATCAACACGAGCATCGAAGCTTTGTTTGATAGAGTCGATAGAGACTTTTTCGATGCCACCAAGGATTGTAGGCTGTGAAGTTGGAGCAACAGGAGCCGCTGCAACAGCGACTGGCTCTTCTTCTTCCAGTTCTTCAATCACTTTGTGTTCCATGCTGGTTAGGTGGACATCAAGCTGTTGGGAAAGGGTTGTTATTTCGTCTTCTAAGCTTTCAATGTAATCACTTTGATTGCTTAGTTGCAGTTCAAGATTTTGAACCTTATTTGCGATGTTTGTCTCTGAGCGGGCAATAGCGTCGAGAGTTTCTTGGTGGTAGGCCGCACCATTAGTTAGGGTACAACCAGAGAGCAAACCAACCGCCACAATTGGCGATAATCGCTTAAACATAAAAAAAACCTTTGGGAAATTAGAGAATAGTTCAGACTATTTAGAAGTTTAGCCCACAAAAAAGGATGCGTGAAGCATCCTATTGTAAGAGTCTGGTCATATTGAATCGCAATGTGAGCGCTACGCCAATTATTGCTATTTGAAATAGCTCATTTATTAAACATTGATCTGTTTTAGAAAATAAATGAGCTCTAGAGACAAATTTTGTTACGATGCAATTTTGGCTTTTGAATATTTAGTTTATGGCTTGGTTGCGATAAGAATAGCGCGTCTCGGCGCAGGGTGACCTTCAACAGTTTTATTTGGGTCGTTCGGATCTAGGTAATCCGGCAGAGAGTTATGGGTCATCCACTCAGTGGTGCGCTGTTCACCAATTGTTGTGACATTCTCATCCACGATGCGTACATCTTTAAAGCCAACTTGTTCAAGCCAGCGTTTCAGTGCACGAGCAGAAGGGAAGAAGTACACATTTCTCATCTGTGCATAGCGATCAACAGGAACCAATACTGCGTTCTCATCGCCTTCAATCACTAGAGTCTCAAGCACTAATTCACCGCCAGACACTAATTGGTCCTTCAGTTGAATAAGGTGATCCAGTGGAGAACGACGGTGGTACAGCACACCCATGCTGAATACTGTGTCATAGGCTTCAAGTTTTGGTAGCTGTTCGATACCCAAAGGTAGAAGATGAGCACGTTGATCGTTGCCCATTAACTTACGAATAGCTTCAAATTGAATCAAGAATAGGTGAGAAGGATCAATACCCACAGTTAAGCGTGCCCCTTCACCTAGCATGCGCCACATGTGGTAGCCGTTACCACAGCCAACATCTAGCACCGAGCGGTTCTTCAATGGAGAAATATGTGGAAGCACACGATCCCATTTCCAGTCACTGCGCCACTCTGTATCGATATGGATGTCGTGAACGGTATAAGGACCCTTTCTCCATGGGTGGAACGTTTTCAATAAGCTTTCTAGCTTTTTCAGTTCACCTGAGTGGTATGGCGTAGAACTACCAATCGTCACTGAATTTTTCAGGTCAACTTGATCTGGTACGTCTTGTGGAATTTTGTTTAACGCGCGTAACCAACGATCGAAATCACCGTGCTCTGCATTTTGCCAATCCGTCAGTTGCTGTGGCAAAACATTAAGCCACGGCTGTAGGCGAGTATCTTGGGCAATAAGTTGATAAAAATTGGCAAAATTAAACATAGTTTTTCACTGAATTGGTGGTGTAAAAGTTATCGTGTCATTCACTACAGTGAGGATGACGTTCTAGTGCGAGCTAAACGGGTTTGTGCGCTACTTAATCGCGAACATTGAACCAAAGTTAAAGCATTGGAACCATACTTCGCTGCTTGAGAAGCCAATCTTATCAAAGCGCTCTCTGTGCACAGGGATAGAGTCTGGGCGCATCACGTTTTCAATCGCGCTGCGTTTTTGGCTCACTTCAAGTTCGCTGTATCCGTTAGCACGTTTGAAATCATGGTGTAGATCGATAAGCAGATCGTTCGAGCTTTCATCTTCGAATACGTATTTCTCAGACAAAATTAGAATTCCGCCTGGGCGCAGGCCAGCATGAATTTTCTCAAGTAGGGCGTAGCGATCGTCTGGCGATAGGAACTGCAGCGTGAAGTTAAGCACCACTACCGAAGCATCTTTGATTTCGACTTCGCGGATATCGGCTTCTATGACTTCTACAGGCGTGTCGCTGCGGTAAGCGTTAACGTGCAATTTGCAGCGCTCAACCATCGCTTCTGAGTTATCGATAGCGAAAATTGTGCAGCCTTCTTGCTGGATGTGACGACGCATGGAAAGTGTTGCAGCGCCAAGAGAACAACCCAGGTCATAAACGTTTGAATGCGGTTTTACGAAACGCTCCGCTAACATACCGATAGCTGAGATGATGTTGCTGTAGCCAGGAACTGAGCGTTGAATCATATCCGGGAATACTTCTGCGACCCTTGCATCAAAGGTGAAGTCTCCAATTTTATCAATAGGAGCGGAAAAGATGTTGTCTTTGTTGCTCATGGCATTCTCTCTCGACAGTCAGCGTTATTGGTACAAAGCTCGTACCAAATAAAAGGGGGCGTATTTTACGAAAAAATAGGACTGCTGTCACGAAAACTCAGATTACTGATGAGGATTACTGTTGTATGTACAAGAAGCCTTAAAACATCGAGATTTGATGATTGCCTTTTTGAGCTGGAAATTGCTCCAGGTCAGGTAGTAATAGTGACGTATTTTCAGACACTTGTTTTTGCAATAACTCATAGATGGCGCTCGCGAGTTCCGGCGCATGATTGTTGTCTGGGGTGTGGATCATTAAGTACGGTTGTTTGCCGTCAATTAACCACTGCGGGATTTTGCTAAACCAAGGTTTGAAAAACTCGATATTTGGCGCTTGGTCAGGGTGACCAATAAATCGAATCATTGGATTATTGGCCGTCGCAATGGCATGAACAGGCACGCGTGGTTTTTTCTGATGGGCATCGATTACCGCTTCTGTGGTTGGCGGCGCAGAAAAAACAGGGCGACTATCCATAATGATGCGGTTAATACCTTCCTCCACAAGCCATTGGTTAAAGCGCTTTTCAGCATCGCCTTTATCAAAGAAACCCAAATGGCGAACTTCAACGCCGAGCTGCATCTCCTTTGGAAACAAGGTACAGAATTTTTGCAGAGCAGGAAGCATGCTCGGTTCAAAAGCGTGTGGTAGCTGTATGGTCCACTGACCTATGCGATCGTGAAGAGGTGACATCGTCATTAAGAACTCTTTGAGCTCGGCTTGGCAATGTCTAAGTTGTTGCTGGTGCGTGATGAATTTGGGCAGTTTAAAGGTGAACCTGAAGTCATCGTGGCTTGCCGCTTTCCAGTTATGCACCGTAGTCATACTCGGCGTCGCGTAAAAGGTCGTATTGCCCTCTACGGTATGGAAAACTTGAGTGTACTTTTCAAGGCGCTCTGCGGGCTTGGTGCCTTTACCGTAGAACTGACTTTGCCACTCAGAATGAGACCACATGGTTAATCCAAGTCTTAGAGGTAAAGTGTCCATCGTTTTTGCACCATTAGTCATCACATTACTGCTTTTAATCGAAATGAAAATCTACTGTACGAGACTTTTGCTGATTAAGGTACTTTCGAGATATAATTATCGCAATTTTTTTGGTTTTGGTGAATCTTTGCGCGTTTGATGAGCTAAAAAGCAGCAAAGCCAGATAAAACACAATAAATTCGAGTGTGGAAGGTCGATTTTAACCGAGTTTCCGCGTATAAATGATTCCTTGCTTTGTTAGGTAAAAAGCTCTGTAGGGCTATTTTGACACCTACAGCTTGGAAATTAGTAAATTATTAAGAGATTGGGAAATTCATTATGCGTACCCATTACTGTGGTAACCTGAACAAGTCCCTGGCGGGACAAACTGTAGAATTGTGCGGCTGGGTAAACCGTCGCCGTGATTTAGGCGGTCTTATCTTTATTGATATGCGTGATCGTGAAGGCATCGTTCAGGTTGTTGTCGATCCAGATATGAAAGATATCTTCCCGATCGCTAACCAACTGCGTAATGAATTCTGTATCAAATTTACTGGTGAAGTACGTGTTCGTCCTGACAGCCAAGTAAATAAAGACATGGCTACTGGTGAAGTAGAACTTTACGCGACTGGTCTAGAGATCATCAACCGTTCAGAAGCGCTTCCACTAGACTTCAACCAAACGAACTCTGAAGAACAGCGTCTTAAGTACCGTTACATCGATCTTCGTCGTCCAGAAATGAGCGATCGCATTAAGCTTCGTGCTCGTGCATCTAGCTTCGTTCGTCGTTTCCTAGACGAGAACCTGTTCCTAGATATCGAAACACCAGTATTAACTAAAGCGACTCCAGAAGGTGCTCGTGACTACCTAGTACCAAGCCGTGTTCACAAAGGCAGCTTCTACGCGCTTCCTCAATCTCCTCAGCTGTTCAAGCAACTGCTGATGATGTCTGGTTTTGACCGTTACTACCAAATCGTTAAATGTTTCCGTGATGAAGATTTACGTGCTGACCGTCAGCCTGAATTTACTCAGATCGATATCGAAACATCGTTCATGTCTTCTCAAGAAGTACGTAACATCACTGAAAAGCTAGTTCACGATATGTGGAAAGAGCTTCTAGATGTAGAACTAGGTCAATTCCCAGTAATGCCTTTCTCTGAAGCGATTCGTCGTTTCGGTTCTGATAAGCCAGATCTACGTAACCCACTAGAGCTTGTTGACGTTGCTGACTTAGTTAAAGACGTTGAATTCAAAGTATTCTCTGGCCCAGCTAACGACGAAAAAGGTCGTGTAGCGGTTATCCGTGTTCCAGGTGGTGCTAAGCTAACTCGTAAGCAAATCGACGGTTACGCAGAGTACGTAAACATCTACGGTGCGAAAGGTCTAGCTTGGATGAAGGTTAACGACCGTGCAGCAGGCATGGAAGGTATCCAATCTCCAGTTGCTAAATTCCTAAGCGAAGACGTAATCAACGGTATTCTAGACCGTACTGAAGCTGAATCTGGCGATATCATTCTGTTCGGCGCAGGCAAAGCAGGCATCGTTGCTGAAGCAATGGGCGCACTTCGTCTTAAACTAGGTACAGACCTAGAGCTAACAGATACATCTGCATGGGCTCCACTGTGGGTTGTTGACTTCCCAATGTTTGAAGAAGACGGCGAAGGTAACCTACACGCAATGCACCACCCATTCACATCTCCACTAGGTGTGACTGCGGAAGAGCTAAAAGCGAACCCAGCAGCGGCAAACTCTGACGCATACGACATGGTAATCAACGGCTACGAAGTGGGCGGTGGTTCTGTTCGTATTCACAACGCAGAGATGCAAACGGCTGTATTCGGTATCCTAGGTATCGAAGAGAAAGAGCAACAAGAGAAGTTTGGCTTCCTACTAGATGCTCTTCAATACGGAACTCCACCACACGCTGGTCTAGCATTCGGTCTTGACCGTCTAGCAATGCTACTTTGTGGTACTGAGAACATCCGTGACGTTATTGCATTCCCGAAAACAACAGCTGCAGCATGTCTATTAACAGACGCGCCAAGCCTAGCAAACCCAGCATCTTTGGAAGAGCTAGCAATCACAGTTAAAGCAGCACAAAAAGAAGAGTCGGCTGAATAAGCTAAGTACTCTATCTTTTAAGTGACTCTTTATTGGAGTGACTTTTTGTTTAGTAAATAAAAATGCCCGTTAATTTAACGGGCATTTTTTTTATCGTTCGATATACTAAGCTGATAAAGCATGTATAAATAATCAGTACTAGAAGTTATGTCTATTATCTTGGGGATTGACCCCGGCTCTCGCATTACCGGCTACGGTGTGATTCGTCAAAATGGTCGCCATCTGCATTACTTAGGCAGTGGGTGCATCCGTACCTCGGAAAAAGAGCTTCCCGGCCGACTCAAGCAGATCTACGCTGGGGTAAGTGAAATCATTACTCAGTTTCAGCCGGATGTGTTTGCCATTGAGCAGGTCTTCATGGCAAAGAATGCGGACTCGGCACTTAAGTTAGGTCAGGCTCGTGGTAGCGCAATTGTGGCCGCTGTAAATGCAGATTTGCCGGTTCATGAATACGCCGCTCGTTTGATTAAGCAGGCGGTGACAGGTAATGGTGGTGCTGATAAGTCTATGGTTCAAAACATGGTAATGAGCATGCTCAAGTTACCAGCGAGACCACAAGCCGATGCTGCCGATGCGTTAGGCGTAGCGATTACCCACGCCAACACCAACAAAACCTTGATTGCGCTGGCAGGTAAAGCGACAGGAGCGAGAAAAGGGCGCTATCGTTAACTCTCTCCGCCAGTTAGCTTCCTTCATATATCACTTCCCCTCGTTATACTGATGAGCCTTGCGTTTGGTTAGGCTCAGATCAAAGCAATATGCCGCTAAATCCCTGACGAAATGAGATCTTTCGAACAGAACCTAGATCATAACATTGCGTCCCATTTAACATGATATTAACATTGGTCGGAGGTCTTATAAGTTAATCAAGGATGATCACTGATGAACCCTATCAAGTTGTGGCGCGTGCTATTTCTGCCCAAAACTCGCGAATGGAACAACAATCAAACCAGACAAGCCGACATCTTATTACTTTTCACTTTCATCGCTTTCTTTGTCGGTATCTACAGCTTAATCAAATGGACAAAACATGGAGAGCAGTTGCTTGTTGCTACTTCTGTGTTCCTTATCGTCTTTGAACTGCTCTCAGCCACGTTACTCCGCGTTACCGGGAAACCAAGTTTGGCACTTAACTTTGGTTTTGTGGGTATGGCGGTACACGCACTGAATATCATTTATCAAAGTGGCGGTGTGGTGGACTCGACGCAGGCTTATTGGGTGCCTTTGTTAGTGGTTGCTTTCTTTTTATCAGGAACACGCATTGTCGCTCTGGTGTGGAGTGGGTTGGTGATTGGTGTCTCCTTGGTGATGACGTCCGCTCATCTAAACGGATTCACATTTCCACAGTTAGTGCTTACTCCGGAAGCTGTGGTTGTCGAAACATGGTCGGGTGTCATTATGCCGCTGGTGGTGATCTGCATTGCCCAAGCATTTACAGCCATGCAAAAAGAAGTCGCTATCGAGATGGCAGAAGAAGCGATTTCAGAGAGTCAGCAGGTCGCCAACCAAGCGACACAAAGTGAAGGGCGCTTGTCAGTTGTGCTCGACCAAGCCAACTCGAATTCAGAAAGCTTACAGGGTGTCTCTGTGCATCTAGAACAACAGTCACAAGATTTACATGCGCAAGTTGAAGTATTGAACATCAATTGTGAATCTCAGGCGAGTGCAGCTGAGGAGATGAGCCAGCAACTGCACCAGATGACGCAAGGTATCGAAGAGTCGAATTCGTTTGTCGGTGAACTCAAAGAGCGCAGTGAAGCCGTTGGTACTAAAGCGCAAAAGAGTTCTGAGTCTCTTGAGGCCTCGACCGGAGCTATCAGTCAAATCATACAAAGTAATCAAGAGATCATGAAGGTGGCTGACTTAATCACTTCGGTAGCAGAACAGACCAACTTACTCGCGCTGAATGCCGCAATAGAGGCGGCTCGCGCAGGCGAGCAGGGGAGAGGCTTTGCTGTGGTAGCCGACCAGGTAAGGGAGCTGTCAGCAAAAAGTAGTCATTCAGCCATCGAGATCCGAAGCTTGTTGGATCGCAGTAAAGTGGAAGTGGAGCATGGCAGAGCGATCATCGAAACTACGGCCAATGAAATGAACGGCATTATTTCAGAGGTTCAGACTATCTCTACTGATGTGAACCAATTGACCGATATTATGGCGATGCAGATGGACTCTTTAAAAGAGCTCGATCTTGCCAGCTCTGAAGTGGCGCAGAGCGTTGCTGAAACCAAATCCGTGTCGGGTTTGGTGGCTAACTATGGCTCTGAACTGACAGGGCATGTCACTTCAGTTAAGGAATTGGTTGAAAGCTTAAATCGCGTGGTCTCCCAAGCTAAACAGGCTTAAATAATTCCCTCGAAAACCCACAAAGAACTGGATAAGCATCCAGTTCTTTTATATTCTGTCCCTCAAATTAAATTCCATCAAGAGAGTGAATTGTGATCGGACGTCTACGCGGTACATTAATAGAAAAACAGCCACCAGAATTATTGATTGAAGTCAGTGGTGTTGGTTACGAAGTACAAATGCCAATGAGCTGTTTTTATGAACTACCGAATGTAGGCGAAGAGGCAATTATCTACACACATTTTGTAGTTCGCGAAGATGCGCAGCTCCTTTATGGCTTCAACACAGTTAAAGAGCGTGCGCTATTCCGCGAAGTGATCAAAGCGAACGGTGTTGGCCCTAAACTTGGCCTTGGTATCCTTTCTGGTATGACGGCGAGCCAGTTTGTTCAGAGTGTTGAACGCGAAGACATTTCTACGCTAGTGAAACTTCCTGGTGTTGGTAAGAAAACCGCGGAACGTCTTGTTGTCGAAATGAAAGACCGCTTGAAAGGGTGGGGTGCAGGCGACCTGTTTACTCCTGCGACAGACGCTGCACCGATTGACTCTATGCCAACGGTTCATGATGCTGAAGAAGAAGCGGTAAGTGCGCTACTTGCACTAGGCTACAAACCAACCCAAGCTTCTAAGGTGGTTTCTCAAATCGCGAAAGACGGCATGACAAGTGAACAGCTTATTCGCGAAGCCTTAAAATCGATGGTCTAATCGAACTTGATAATACAGCTCCAGTTCAATCGAAAAGGTTGAGGTGTGGCTGATAAAAGATACTTGTACCTAGCGTGTCGGCTCTTATGCCTCGACGTTAGGTCAAACGAGTGTTTACCTTCGCTTTCTTTAACGTCGGTGATACTTTTAACAAGAATTGAAAGATAACAGAGTTAACACTCTTAAATTGGAACTCTCTATGATTGAAGCAGATCGCCTTATTGCTCCTGACAACCCGGTCTTTAAAGATGAAGATGTTATCGATCGTGCAATACGACCAAAGGCACTCGCCGACTATCAAGGTCAGGACCACGTTCGTGACCAGATGGAGATTTTCATCAAAGCGGCACAGTTGCGTAATGAAGCGCTTGATCATCTGTTGATATTCGGTCCTCCCGGTCTTGGTAAAACGACACTAGCGAATATCGTTGCCAATGAGATGGATGTGAACATTCGCACTACCTCTGGCCCTGTATTAGAGAAAGCTGGTGACTTGGCGGCGCTGCTAACTAACCTTGAAGAAAATGATGTGCTATTCATAGATGAGATCCACCGCTTAAGCCCTGTGGTTGAAGAGGTGTTGTATCCAGCTATGGAAGATTATCAGTTGGACATCATGATCGGTGAAGGCCCTGCGGCACGTTCAATTAAAATTGACCTGCCACCTTTCACTTTGATTGGCGCAACCACTCGTGCTGGCTCACTGACTTCTCCACTTCGTGACCGTTTTGGTATCACTCAACGTCTTGAGTATTACAAAGTCGAAGACTTGCAAAACATCGTGCAGCGCAGTGCCGATTGCCTTGGTTTATCGATGGAAGCGGAAGGTGCATTAGAAGTTGCCCGTCGTGCTCGTGGTACACCACGTATTGCAAACCGCTTATTGCGCCGTGTTCGTGACTATGCGGAAGTGAAGGGGAATGGTCATATTTGCCCAGAGGTCGCAGATAGCGCACTGAACATGCTTGATGTCGATGCTAAAGGTTTCGATTATATGGACAGAAAGCTTCTACTGGCAATCATGGAGAAGTTTGGTGGTGGCCCTGTTGGTATTGATAACATGGCCGCAGCCATTGGTGAAGAAAAAGACACCATTGAAGATGTATTAGAGCCGTATCTGATTCAGCAAGGTTATCTACAAAGAACACCAAGAGGCCGAATTGCGACCGACAGAGCCTATTTACACTTTGGAATAGATAGACCATCCAATCGCTAGATTATTCATTTTTAAAGATCCCAGTTGCATAAGCGCTGGGATTTTTTGCGTTTTACTGAATAACAACTCTTTGCGCGAGTCGTTATAAAGCTCAAATAGAGCGCTTCAAAAATGAAAACTTTGATTTCAGCTTTGATTTAGCTAACAAAAATTGAAATAAGTTGTCATATTTCTTGTTAATACTTTATGGGTAGTTGTGACTCTAATGTTGATGGTGTGCTGAGGTTTTGTCACAGCTATCATGCAGTGTTATTAAGACAAGCCAAATTGGTGTGATTTTAATCATAATTGTTCAAAAATAACCCTAATTTGCACGAATAAATTTGATACAAATCAACGCAGGGTTCTCCCATAAACCTTTTGAAACATACTGATTTTACCAGTAATATTAGCGCCAGCTATATTAGCTTATGCTTAACAATAATCTAACTATAACGGTACGTTTTTGCTACAAATTTCAAGTTGTAATAACAATTTTACAAATTGTTTTAACATGGATTTTTGAGGTGAATAATCACACAAGTGTCATTCAGCCGACACAAAGGAGTTACCATGATTGATGTTGTTGATCTGTCGCGATTGCAATTTGCATTTACAGCGATGTATCACTTCCTATTTGTTCCACTGACTTTAGGTATGGCATTTCTACTTGCCATCATGGAGTCTGTTTATGTAATGACTGGCAAGCAAATTTACAAGGACATGACCAAGTTCTGGGGTAAATTGTTTGGTATTAACTTTGCTCTTGGTGTAGCGACAGGCTTAACCATGGAGTTCCAGTTTGGTACTAACTGGTCTTACTATTCTCACTATGTTGGCGACATCTTTGGTGCTCCGCTAGCTATCGAAGCGCTTGTTGCATTCTTCCTAGAGTCTACTTTTGTTGGCCTTTTCTTCTTCGGTTGGGACAGACTGTCAAAGCGTCAGCACTTAGCGGTAACTTGGTTAGTAGCACTAGGCTCTAACTTCTCAGCGCTTTGGATCTTGGTAGCAAATGGCTGGATGCAAAACCCAGTGGGTGCGGAATTTAACTTTGAAACTATGCGTATGGAAATGGTGAGCTTCGCTGAAGTTGTACTAAACCCAGTAGCGCAAGTTAAATTCGTACACACAGTAGCGTCTGGTTACACAACGGGTGCGATGTTCATCCTTGGTATCAGCTCATACTACATTCTTAAAGGTCGTGACCTTGCCTTTGCTCGTCGTTCTTTCGCGATTGCAGCATCTTTCGGTATGGCGGCGATCCTGTCAGTAATCGTGCTAGGTGACGAATCTGGTTACGAGCTTGGTGAAGTTCAGAAAGTGAAGCTAGCTGCAGTAGAAGCAGAATGGCACACGGAAGAAGCACCAGCAGCATTTACTGTTTTTGGTATTCCTAACCAAGAAACAATGGATACTGACTACGCAATTAAGATTCCTTACGTAATGGGTATCATTGCAACGCGTTCTCTTGATAAAGAAGTAACGGGTCTACGTGACCTACGTGATGACCACGTTGATCGCATCCGTACAGGTATGTACGCATATGAGCTTCTTGAGAAACTGCGTGCGGGCGATAAGTCTGAAGAAAACATGGTAGCATTCGATGAAGTGAAAGGTGACCTAGGTTACGGTCTACTTCTTAAGCGCTACACAGACAACGTTGTTGATGCAACAGAAGACCAAATCCAAATGGCTGCGGATGATTCAATCCCAACAGTTTGGCCTCTATTCTGGTCATTCCGTCTGATGGTTGCTTGTGGCTTCATCATGCTGTTTGTATTCGGTGCGGCGTTTGTTCAAACGTGTCGTCAGAAGATCGAACAGAAACCATGGGTACTTAAAGCGGCACTGTTCTCAATCCCACTACCTTGGATTGCGATTGAAGCAGGTTGGTTCGTTGCTGAGTTTGGTCGTCAACCATGGGCGGTTGGTGAAATCCTACCGGTTAACGTTGCTGCATCAGCACTGACTATTGAACAGCTTTGGACTTCTCTATTCGCTATCTTGGCACTGTACACAGTGTTCCTGATTGCCGAAGTTTACCTAATGCTGAAATTCGCACGTAAAGGTCCAAGTAGCTTGAAGACAGGCCGTTACCACTTCGAACAAAACGATAACTCTGTTGAAGACAAAGTTAGCCGTTCAGTTGAAGTATAAGTGAGGGAATATTAATGTTTGATTACGAAAGCTTACGACTTATTTGGTGGATCCTAATCGGTGTTCTACTGGTAGGTTTCGCAGTAACAGATGGTTTCGATATGGGTGTTGCAGCACTTTCACCGGTTATCGGTAAGAGTGACACTGAACGTCGTATCATGCTGAATACGATTGCCCCTCACTGGGATGGTAACCAAGTTTGGTTGATCACGGCTGGTGGTGCACTGTTTGCAGCTTGGCCGCTAGTTTACGCAACGTCGTTCTCTGGCTTCTACTTCGCAATGTACGCGACGTTAGCAGCGCTTTGGTTACGACCACTTGCACTTGATTACCGTTCTAAGATTGAAGACCCAAAATGGCGTAAAACGTGGGACTACGCACTTTGCTTTAGTGGCACAGTTCCGCCAATCATCTTTGGTGTAGCATTTGGTAACCTACTACAAGGTGTTCCATTTGACCTTAACGATCTAATGATGTCTAAGTACCACGGTACATTCTTCGCTCTGCTAAATCCATTTGCATTGCTATGTGGTGTATTGGCTTTGATGTTGTTCGTGACGCAAGGCGCAACGTGGCTACAAATGAAGACAACAGAAGCGCTGCACGCTCGTGCTCGTAACGTTGCTCAGATCACAGGCCTAATCTCAATTGTTCTATTTGTTATTGGTGGCTTCTGGGTTCAATCTATCGAAGGCTATGTAATTACAAGCACGATTGACACGTTCGCAGACTCTAACCCGCTAAACAAAGAAGTATCACTTCAAGTTGGCGCGTGGATGACAAACTTCGAGACATACCCAGCAATGTGGGCAGCACCGATTCTTGGTGTGGTTATGCCACTATTCGCTGTGATTGCATCTCGTCTTGAGCGCGGTGGTTTCGCTTTCTTATTCTCGAGCCTATCTAACGCTGGTGTGATCTTAACGGCTGGTTTCGCAATGTTCCCATTCGTAATGCCATCAAGCCTGAACCCTGACCATAGTTTGACTATGTGGGATTCAACAGCGAGTGAGCTGACACTTGGTCTAATGACTGCAGTTGCGGCGGTAATGGTTCCTGTGATTCTTGGCTACACAACTTGGACATACTACAAAATGTTCGGTCGCCTAGATAAGAAACACATCGAAGATAACGACGTTTCAGCTTACTAAGCTAGAAGTGAAATAACTTAGGAGAAATTTTATGTGGTATTTCGCATGGATTTTGGGTGTACTTCTAGCATGTGCATTCGGCATCATCAATGCTCTATGGCTTGAGCATTCTGAAATGATGGACAAAGACAGTGAGTAATCTCGCAGAACAAGTCGCTAAGCTGCATCGACCAATGGACAAGACTCTCCTAAGAGCTTTGTCCCTAATATTGGGTTTCATGCATGTTGGTTTAGTGATGTGGGATCCTGAAGCGTATGCAGCAAGCATCGGTGGCTTTAACGCGATCATCGGGCCTATGTTTATCTGGGCTGTGTGCTCAAGCATGGTTTACGGTGTTGGGTTTAAGCCGAGAGCTTGGATGTGGCAACTGCTGTTTAGCCCATACGTTTCACTTACCATTCTGCTGTACTTAACAGTGCTACGCCTTCTATAAAAATAGGTGTGGTTTTAGGTTCTCATTCAACGTGAGTCTTTATACTTGTTGGGTTTTTAGTCAAAAAGAGGTCATCTTATACAGATGGCCTTTTTTTTCGTCTGTTAAATCAAAAAATTCACTGCCATATACTATTAATGATAAGGAGTTAGGTTATAGTGATGTCTTTATCGATTTTTGGTTTGTGGTATCAATTTGCAGGGATTATCTAAGCCGTTTACGTGGCCAGTAACCGTATATTACGAAGACACCGATGCAGGTGGCGTGGTGTACCACTCGAACTATCTCAAGTTCTTCGAGCGTGCTCGAACTGAGATGTTGCGTTCAATTGGCGTTTCTCAACAAGTATTATTAGAACAAAACATCGGTTTTGTAGTCAGACATATGGACATTGATTTCATTCAAGGCGCACGTCTTGATGATTCTTTACAAGTCATTACAAATATTTACGAGTTAAAGCGAGCTACCTTGGTCTTCTGTCAAGAGATCGTAAATCCTGATGGCAAAGCATTGTGTAAAGCAATGGTTAAGGTAGCATGTATCGACAATCAAAAAATGAAACCCAAGGCAATGCCAACATTTATTCTTACGGAGCTAACGAATAGTGACTGCTGAAATCTCAATCTTAGGCCTAATTCTAGAAGCTAGTTTACTAGTTAAAATGGTCATGCTGACTCTTATGGGCATGTCTGTCGTTTCTTGGGCAATGATCATAAAAAGAAGTAAAGTGCTATCTCAAGCTTCTAAACAAGCAGAAGTCTTCGAAGATAAATTCTGGTCTGGTGTTGATTTGGCTAAGTTGTACCAAGAGAGCAACAAGCGCAAAGATGAGCTTTCTGGAACTGAAGAGATTTTCTACGCAGGCTTTACTGAATTCGCACGCCTTCGTAAATCGAATGCGACATCTCCCGACTTCATCATGGAAGGCACTGGCCGTGCAATGCGCGTAGCAGTGGCTCGTGAAGTGGATGAGCTAGAAACTAACTTACCTTTCTTGGCGACGGTTGGTTCTATAAGTCCATACATCGGCCTGTTCGGTACCGTCTGGGGTATCATGCACTCATTCATCGCGTTAGGTGAAGTGAAGCAAGCGACATTGGCGATGGTAGCACCAGGTATTGCAGAAGCTCTTATCGCAACTGCGATGGGTCTATTCGCTGCGATTCCAGCTGTAATGGCATACAACCGCTTTAGCAGCAGTGTTGGTAAGCTAGAACATAACTACGCGACTTTCTCTGAAGAGTTCCACAGCATTCTTCACCGTCAAGCGATGGCTGGCAGGGAATAATAGATGGCTGGATACCAACCTAAAAAACGCAAGATGACAGCTGAGATTAACGTCGTACCTTATATCGACGTTATGCTCGTATTGCTGATCATTTTCATGGTGACGTCGCCGTTTGTAACTCAAGGTGTGGATGTTGAACTGCCACAGGCGTCTACTGCTAAATCAGCGCAAGATTTATTAGGTGATGACAACGCGAGTTTCATTATCGTTGAAGTGAATAAAGACGGCGAGCTTGGCCTAAGCGTTAACGACGAAGAGGTACAGCGAGGTCTATCATTGGAAGACATCATCGTTCGAGTAAAAGCTGAACTGTCTTTGAAACCGAATTCTCCAGTAGCGGTGGGTGGCGATGCTGCGACTCCATATGCTGAAGTGGTTTTATTACTTGATGAATTAAGCCGTGCAGGTGTGCCAAAGGTTGGCCTTTTAACGGATATAAGGGAATAGCTCCGTAGCATTCATGAAAGCGAATAATAAAAAATCCAACAGTTTCAAAAAGCCGCTTCTAATTTCACTTGGGCTGCACGTAGTCTTATTCGTTGCACTCATATGGGGAGCGGATTTTACTATGTCTGAACCTAAGCCTACTGGGCAGATGGTGCAGGCTGTAGTTATTGACCCTCAATTGGTTCGTCAACAAGCTCAACAAATTCGTCAACAACGTGAAGCGGCGAGTAAGAAAGAGCAAGAGCGCCTAGACAAGCTTCGACGCGAAAGTGAAAGGCTAAAAAAGAATCGCAAGGCCGAAGAAGAAAACATCCGTAAGCTAAAAGAGCAACAAGCGAAGGATGCGAAAGCCGCACGAGAAGCAGAAAAGCGACGTGTCGAAAACGAGAAGAAACGCAAAGCTGAACAGGCACGTTTAGAGCAAGAGAAGAAGAAAGCCGCTAAAGCAGAAGCAGACCGCAAGTTAAAAGAGGCGGCTCTAGTGAAAGCTGAGAAAGAGCGTAAAGCGAAAGAAGCAGCGATTGCAAAAGCGGAACAAGAACGCGTGGCAAAAGAAAAAGCTGCACAAGAGGCCGCTGAAAAAGCTCGTAAAGAAAAAGAAGCCGCTGAACGTGCTGAGAAGCAGCGTATAGCGAAAGAGAAAGAAGCAGCCGCTGCAGCAGAGAAAGCCCGTAAGACAAAAGAGGCGGCAGCCAGAGCTGAGAAAGAGCGTAAACAGCAAGAAGCTGCACTGAACGATATCTTTGCAGGGCTTGAAACTGAAGCGACTCAAAACTCTTCGGCAAGACAACAATTTATTAGTGATGAAGCACAGCGTTACGGTGCAATTTACACTCAATTGATTCAGCAAAACCTATTGTTAGAAGACAGCTACCGAGGCCGCTCATGCCGAGTAAACCTTAAGCTTATTCCAACAGGATCAAATGCTATCTTGGGTAGTCTAAGCATATTGGATGGCGATAGCCGTCTATGTGCAGCAACCAAACGCGCGGTGGCACAGGTACAATCTTACCCACTGCCTAAAGACCCTGATATTGTGAAATCACTAAAAGACATTAATTTAACGGTATCACCAGAGTAAAAGGACGAACTTGTGTTAAAGAAACTATTACTGAGTTTTGTTTTTGTAATAGCGACAAGCAGCCAGTTTGCGCATGCAGCACTGGAGCTGGTTATTACAGATGGTATTAACTCTGCACGACCTATCGCTATCGTACCTTTCCGCTGGGAAGGTGCTGAGCCACTACCACACGATGTGTCAGCGGTTATCGCTTCTGACTTACAGCGTAGTGGTAAATTCAGCCCAGTTGCGACAAGCAAAATGCCTCAAACGCCTTACAGCGAAACAGAGGTAAACTTTGATGCTTGGACTAACCTAGGCGTTGATTCACTATTAACTGGTAGCATCACAAAAAATGCCGAAGGGCAGTACGTGGTGAATTACCAACTGATCGATATTGTTCGTGGCCAGTTAACGAAAGGCCAAAGCCGCGCGCTAAGCGATGAAGGTCAATTGGTACTTTCAAAAGATCACGTGTTGTTCAATAAGAAAGCGACCGTACCAGGTAAGCGCCTAAGAGAGTACGCACACCGTATCTCTGATTTGGTATATGAAGAGCTAACAGGTGAGAAAGGCGCGTTTCTAACACGTATCTCTTACGTTGTTGTGAACGACAAAGACAAATACCCGTACCAGCTTCGCGTAGCAGACTACGATGGTTTCAATGAGCGCCTAGTACTTCGCTCTAAACAGCCTCTAATGTCTCCAGCATGGTCTCCAGACGGCAAAAAGCTTGCTTACGTGAGCTTCCAGAATGGCCAAGCTGAAATCTTCATCATGAATATTTACACGGGTGAGCGTGAGAAAGTGACGTCATACCCTCGTCATAATGGTGCGCCAAGATTCTCTCCTGATGGTAAAAGGCTCGCGCTAGTATTGTCGAAAACAGGCAGCCTTCAGGTGTACACACTTGACCTAGCAAGCCGTAAGCTGACTCAAATTACCCGCGGCCGTTCGAATAATACGGAACCATTCTGGCATCCAGACGGTAAGTCTCTTATCTTTACGTCTGATCGTGGTGGTAAACCTCAGATATATAATGTAAATTTGTCAAATAATTCGACATCTCGTATTACTTGGCAAGGTAGCCAAAACTTAGGTGGCCAGATTACCCCTGATGGACGATTCCTGATCATGGTTAATCGCAGCAACTCAGGCTTTAACTTGGCTAAGCAAGATTTGGAAACTGGTGCGGTTCAAGTACTAACAAAAACACTGTTAGATGAGTCTCCAAGTATTGCACCAAATGGAGGTATGGTTATCTATAGCTCTATTTACAACAAGACGAACGTACTATCGATGGTTTCTATCGATGGCCGTTTTAAAGCTAGATTACCGGCTACCAACGGACGTGTAAGAGCGCCTGCATGGTCTCCGTTCCTCTAGGATAAGTCACATATTCTTTTAGCTATTGATAGTGTTAACTATTGTGGCATTTAACTATCTATAGCACTTAGTCGCTGTAGAAACTAAGTTTGATAACGTAAGGAAAAAACGATGCAACTTAATAAAGTTCTTAAAGGCTTAATGATTGCACTACCAGTGATGGCAGTAACGGCATGTAGCTCAACTGATGAAGCAACATCTGCAACATCTGGTACTGAAAGCAACCAAACTACTTCTGGTTCAGAAGGCAACGTAGATACAACTGTTGTAACGCCAATTGACGCTAACGGTCAACTGTCTGAGCAAGAGCTTAAAGAGCAAGCACTACGTGAAACTCAAACAATCTACTTCGCATTCGATAACTCTACTATCGCTGGCGACTACGAAGAAATGCTTGCAGCTCACGCAGCTTACCTAGTTAAGAACGTAGACATGAAAGTAACTATCGAAGGTCACGCTGACGAGCGCGGTACTCCAGAGTACAACATCGCACTTGGCGAGCGTCGTGCACAAGCTGTAGCAAAATACCTACAAGCTCTAGGTGTTCAAGCTGACCAAATCTCTATCGTAAGCTACGGTGAAGAGAAGCCACTTCTTCTAGGTCAATCTGAAGATGTGTACGCTAAAAACCGTCGCGCAGTACTAGTTTACTAATCCTAGTAAGCTATTTAATTGAGGAATTGCCTCATGTTCAGTAACACAAAGCGAGTCATTTTGCTTTCGTTACTGGCAAGTGCAGCGAACACTGCGTTCGCTGCACCAGCTCCAGTATCCGATCTCAATAGCACCGCAACCAATTCAACTTCTTCTTCCTCTCGATCAGCATCTAACGAATCAGATATTGAGCGTTTAGAGCGCCTGCTTCAAAATCGCAATCTTGTTCAGCTTCAAATGCAACAGCAAATGGACGATATGGCACTGGAAATCAGTGAGCTTCGTGGTGAGCTAGAACGCAACAGTTACGATATGAAACAAATGCTAGAGCGCCAACGTGAACTCTTTATCGAGCTTGATCGCGTAAGAGGTGAGGTGAAAGCAGCAGGTACCGCAACAGTAGCAGTAGCCGCGAGCGAAGGCTCTAAAGAAGCTTCTGGTACGTTCAGTACTGATGTTGATGAGCAGACTGCTTATCAAAATGCTGTAGACATGATTCTCAAGCAACGAGACTACACGGGTGCGATTGCTGCATTCCAACAGTTTCAAAAAGACTTCCCAGATTCCACCTTCACACCTAACTCTCATTACTGGTTAGGTCAGCTTTATTTTGCTAAGAAGCAGGATAAAGAGGCTGTGAAGAGCTTTGCCGCTGTTGTGTCGTACAAAGACTCAAACAAGCGAGCGGACGCACTGGTTAAGCTTGGTGACATAGCAGCGCGCAATAACAATGCGGCGCAAGCTAAGAAATATTACCAACAAGTCGTTACCGAGTACCCAAACAGTGCTTCGGCCAAAGTGGCACAAACCCACTTATAAAATCAAATAGAGGTGCTAAGGCGCCTCTTTTTTATACCCGCTTCAATACCCAATCGTGCTTGCTTACAACCAATCCTTTTTGATCCTCATGCCTGTCCTGTGTAGAATACTCGGATTCTCGGAAGAAGTTGCGTAGAGCAAGAGCAATGAGTCATATACTAGATAAAATCGATACAGTTTACCCGTTTCCGCCTAAGCCAGTTCCACTGAGCGACGCTCAGAAACAGGCCCACATCGCAAACATCAAAAAACTACTTCAAGAAAAAGATGCAGTTCTAATTGCACACTACTACACAGATCCTGAAATTCAGGCTCTGGCAGAAGAAACTGGTGGTTTCGTCGGCGATTCATTAGAAATGGCTAAATTCGGTAACCGTCACTCAGCAAGCACTTTGATCATCGCTGGTGTCCGTTTTATGGGCGAGTCTGCAAAGATCCTTACTCCTGAAAAACGCATTCTAATGCCAACGCTTGAAGCTGAATGTTCATTAGACCTTGGCTGTCCTGCTGATAAATTCACAGAATTTTGTGATGCTCACCCTGACCACACGGTGGTTGTATACGCAAACACTTCTGCGGCTGTTAAAGCTCGTGCAGACTGGGTGGTTACGTCGAGCATTGCTTTGGAAATTGTTGAAAGCCTAGACGCTGAAGGCAAACCAATCATTTGGGGTCCTGACCGTCACTTAGGTTCTTACATCGCGAATCAAACCGGCGCTGACATGTTGCTTTGGCAAGGTGAGTGTATCGTTCACGATGAGTTCTCTGCAGATGCATTGAGAAAGATGAAATCGGTATACCCTGAAGCTGCAATTCTTGTGCACCCAGAATCTCCAGCAAGTGTTGTTGAGTTGGCTGATGCTGTTGGCTCTACTAGCCAATTAATCAAGAAAGCAAAAGAGCTGCCGCACCCACAGATGATTGTTGCGACAGACAAAGGCATCTTCTTCAAGATGCAACAACTGGTTCCTCAAAAAGAGCTGATTGAAGCGCCAACGGCGGGTGCTGGTGCAACTTGTCGTAGCTGTGCGCACTGTCCTTGGATGGCAATGAACGGTCTTGAGGCAATTGAAAACGCACTTGAGAATGGCGGAGAGCAACACGAAATCTTCGTTTCTGACGAGCTACGTGTTAAATCTCTCATCCCATTGAACCGTATGTTAGATTTCGCAGAGCAGTTAAACATGCAGGTAAAAGGTAACGCGTAAGCGGCTTACTTATCTGACTAAATTAAAAACCAGCCTATAGTGCTGGTTTTTTTGTACCTAAAGATAGCTTGCTAATATCAATCTTGTGAGCATGTATCTTTTTCTGATGATTCATCTTGTTGATATCGCGTATTTTTTCTAGCATGTAAGTAAGATCGAAGGATTTGAGGCTCGAATGATAATCTGGTTGCAACTCAAACGTTGGATCAAAGCAAACATCTTTGTTTTGAACGGCAAAAACCTACTGTTTACTTTTCTCGGCTATGTGTTTATTTCATGGTCGAGTTTGTATTTGGTGGGGGAGACGGACTTAACCAGTTCGTTTACTACATTCGCGTATTACTTAGTGGTGACTGCTTCGACAGTAGGGTATGGCGACTTATCACCAACGACAGAAGCGGGTCGATGGATTGTCATTCTATTTGTGATTCCGGGTGGACTTAGTCTGTTTGCTGCGTTACTCGGTAAGGTTGCCACAGAAGGTGTTGAATATTGGCGAGCTGGCTTGTTAGGAAAAAGGAGAGTACGAGTGGAAAATCATATTTTAATGTTGGGGTGGAATGAGCAAAGAACCATTCACCTTATCCGTATGCTCCAGCATGAAGAGACGGGTAGGCGTCCAATTGTGTTATGTACGCGTTCAGACATTGAAAACCCACTCCCTGGTGAAATCAGTTTCGTTAAGGTGAATAGCTACACTGATGGTAAAGAGATGGAAAAGACGGGGATTGAATCAGCCAGCTGTATTCTGATTGATAACCCTGAAGATGATATTACTTTATCGGCTGCACTTTACTGTGCCAACCGAAACCCAGAAGCGCATCTGTTGGTTTACTTTAAAGATGAAGCATTGAGTGACCTGCTACATAAACATTGCCCGAACTCTGAGTGTATTCCTGCGGTAGGCGCGGAGATGCTAGCAAAGGCTGCGGTCGATCCGGGATCCAGTGCGCTGCATCAAGAGCTGCTCAGCTCGACGAGAGGTATGACGCAGTATTCGACTTACTACCCTGAAGATGCCGAACCTGTGACTGTGGCGCCAATTTTCTCTGTGTTTAAAGAGAAGTATCAAGCTACGTTGATTGCGATAGACTCTGGAAACGGTATTGAGCTCAATCCAGAATTGGATCAAGTCGTCAGTAGCGGTACTAAGTTGTTCTATATTGCCGATGAGCGTATCGACGACTTTGATTGGAAAGGTTTTTAAGTCGCGACTCTTTTTACGTGAACGCTCTTCTAGGCATTAGAGTACTTCGCTTTACTGAGCATTTTTGCATTAAAAAAGGCCTCATCATGAGGCCTTTTGCAGTTTGTTTCGTAGCTTCTGTTGAATACTTTTATTGAGCTTCAGCCAGTGCAATACCGCGCTGAGTTAGACCACAAAGCATTACAGGAACTGCATTGAAGATCTCTTCAAATTGCTCTAGGCCTTCGATACCTTGTTCTGCAAGTGTTGCGATTGAAGTTTCTGGATCGTAAAGCATGCTAAGAGAAAGTAGAACGCCGCCAACCAGAGCGTTGTCTTCGCTATCTTCAGGCATTAGCGTTTCCCAATCATCACGAGCAATCTGCCAGCCTTGAAGTAAGCCTTCACAGAAATCACGAGCAGCAGTATTAACCACTTCCTCTTCGTCCAATTGACAAGCTTCAGGCCAAACCCAAGTGCCTTCGATTAATTCTGGACGAGTTTTGTTCCAAAGCGCAATGATTACTTCAATGTAGCTTTCTAGTTGCTCGCCATCAGTGAAAGGAGCGACTTCTTCGCCACCCCAAAGGAACGGTAGCCACTCATGCGGGGTTAACACATTAGGCGCTGCAGCCATTGCAGTGACAAAGCCCATGGTTTTGTGTTCTGTGATTAGCTTTCCTTCCAACTCTGGAAGCGCAAGAATATCTTGTAAAGTCAAAGTGAGGTACCGTAAAAGGGAACATATTTGCGCTTATAGTACCAATGAACTTGTGCCAATCAAGCTTCAATCTAAAAAGGCTTGATGTCGTTGAGGATAAACACTAGGTTTAACAGAAAAGAAAACAATAAAAGAATTATGCAGATACGGTCGTCTTTAAAGAAAAAAAGCATGGTAGCGCTTGGGTTATACCTTGCAATGTTTATCGCTATTGTCGGTAGCGTCACTTATTACGTCGTAGAATCTCCTGTGCGTGCCAAACTGCAACAGAACCTCGACCTACGTACGCAATTACTGTCTTCGTTGATTACAGAGCCACTCAGCAGCTCTCAAGGTTTTGTTGATAGTCTAGTTGGTTTTGCTCAGGCGCATCGTAAAGGCGAAGATGTTATCCCTCTGTTTAAGTCGATGTTGGCCGCGAGTGACGACACCATCGTCAGTGCTGGCATTTGGCCAGAACCTTATGCGTTAGACTCCGACAAGCTCTTAAACAGTTACTTCTTCAACAAAGCTGACGATGGAACCATCGATCAGCTGTTTTCTTACAACAACCCTAAAAATGCCCCTTATCACGAAGAGTATTGGTATACCTCGGTGGTCGATGAACCTCAGGGAACCATCTCATGGAGTGATGTCTACATCGATCCTTACACGCACGTTCGAATGATCACAGCGTCTTCGCCTTATTACTACGATGGCACCTTTGCAGGTATCGCGACGGTGGATCTCTCTTTGGAAGAGTTGCTGGGTTTTATTAAGAACCACGCAGAAGAGTACAACCTTGGTATAACCTTGAGAGACAAGCTCAACCAAGTGCTGGTTTCTCATAACTTTAACCTTGTCGAAGGGATCTACATCAGTAGCAATCAATTCGGTGAGTTTGGCTGGCAAGTTGATGTTGTTAACTCTAAATCGCGGGTAGCAGACGAAGTGTTTCGTCAGGTGATGAGTATCGAGGGTGGTATTGTGCCCTTGTTGCTACTGTGTGTGATGGCGGGTTACTACTTACTTAACCGTTATTTAATCACTCCAATCACCAACATCGCCACTCAGGTCAACAGTTCAAAAGCCGGTGAGGTGATTGATGTTGATTATTCAAGTCATGATGAGATCGGCCACCTGATCAAAACCTTCAATGAGAAGACGGTATATCTCGAAGCAGAAAAAGTGAAAGCGCAAGCATCAACCAATGCAAAGACCGCTTTCCTTGCGACCCTGTCACACGAAATTCGTACCCCGATGAATGGCGTTTTGGGTACCGCGCAAATTCTGTTAAAAACCCCGCTTAATGCTGAACAAGAGAAGCACCTCAAGAGTCTGTATGAATCAGGCGATCACATGATGACCTTGCTGAACGAAATCTTGGACTTCTCTAAGATTGAACAGGGTAGGTTAGACCTTGATGAGACGCGCTTCCCTTTGGATTCGATCATCGGCAGTATCAATAGTGTTTATTACACATTGTCTTCTGAGAAAGGGCTCCAATTTAAGGTGTACTCGGAAGTGCCTTCCGGTCGCTGGTACTTCTCCGACAAAGCACGCTTGCGTCAAATTCTATTTAACCTCTTAAATAACGCAGTGAAGTTCACCTCGCGTGGTTTTGTTGAGGTTTACCTTAAAGAGATAGTCGAGGGCAGCGATACTTACCTCAGCATTCGAGTTCGTGATACCGGCATCGGTATATCGAAAGAAGCCCAAAAGCGTATCTTCAAACCGTTTGAACAAGCAGAGTCTTCGACGACAAGGCGTTTTGGTGGTACAGGTCTTGGCCTAGCGATTGTAAAGAAAATCACTCAGCTAATGGATGGCAATATTACTGTCACTAGTGAAGAGGGGATAGGCACGAGCTTTGATGTAAGATTGAAAATTCAACCTTGTCAGCCTGGTGAAATAGAGAGCCTGCCACATAAGAAGTTAGATTACTCTGGCTTGAAGGTGCTGATCGTTGAGGACAATCGAACCAACACGGTAATCATTGAGACCTTTATGAATAGCAAGGGCTTTACTTGCAAGAGCGTTGAAAACGGTGAACTGGCAATACAGGTGCTTGTTGCTGAGCGATTTGATCTCGTGTTAATGGATAACCACATGCCAGTCATGGACGGCGTAGAATCAACAACAGCAATTCGAGCGTTAATTGGTGAAGTGTCTTCTGTCTTGATTTTTGGTTGTACGGCTGATGTCTTCAAAGAGACTCGTGAGCGCATGCTTGGGGCTGGGGTCGATTATATTATCGCTAAGCCGATTGATGAGCGTGAACTTGATGATGCCTTGTTCCGTTACTCTAACAAGCTCTATCAATATCATGAAACCAAAAGCCAGAATGAGAACGGGTCTTTGGGGGAGCCTGTGAGCTTAAATAGTCACGATGCGAACCTTCATAAAAATAAGAGCCCAAGCCGCTCACTACCGAAGCCTGATCTGCGCAACAAGGACAATACCGAAGAGCTACTCGTGACACTCTATGTCGCGTTAGAAGACAATAACCTAGACCTGATTCAATCGGCGTTAGAAAGCCTGCGTAAGCATGTCGAACCTATGGACAATGCTGAGCTTTCTCGCCAAGTTGATAAAGCATTAGAACAGGTTTCTTTAGGCGCTCCGCCGACTCAAGATGTGATCAACATAATTACTGTCAACCTGCCTATGGCATAGTTGTTGTTTAATTACGGAAAGTTAATGACGAAATGGCTAAATTATAACCTTGCTGTGATTTTTTAGTGGAAGTGACTGGTTTTTAAATGGTTTTTGGTTGTTAATTTACAACTTGATTTTTAATTTGAAATGTATGACTGCTAATCTTGTGTTTTAATAGCGACATTATCTGGTGGGGTGCAAAAGTGCCTTGTTTATATGTTGCTAAATCACTAAATAGGTAGTGATATATTTTAGGTTTAACGCTAAATGAAGTCTCGTGGTCCATTTTGTATTCGTAACGCAGCGGCGGATACATTTGCTATGGTAGTTTTTTGTTTTATCTCCGGCATGATCGTAGAAGTGTTCATCTCTGGTATGACGTTCGAGCAATCTCTTGCTTCTCGAACGCTGTCGATTCCGGTAAACATTGCGATTGCATGGCCTTATGGCGTGTTCCGTGATTGGTTCTTGCGTAATGGTGCAAAACTTTCACAAAGCTCGTTGATGAAAAACCTCTCTGACTTAATGGCTTACGTGTTATTCCAGTCTCCAGTGTATGCTGGTATTTTGTTAGCTGTTGGTGCTTCAAGTGACCAGATCGTGACTGCGGTAACCAGTAACGCGGTGATCTCTTGTGGTATGGGCGTATTGTACGGTTACTTCTTAGATATGTGTCGTAAGTGGTTTAGAGTTCCAGGTTACTATCAACAAGCTTAAGAAAAGCAACAAGCTTAAAAATAGCGATAGCATCAAATTTGGTTTGTTTTTGATCTAATGAGTTAATTTGTAATCGAACAAACTTAAAAAGGCACTTTTTTTGATAATGCCCCTTGACCAAAGCAAGCAGAATCAATAAAGTAGCGCCTCGTTGAGTGACGAGCTCAACACAATTTGTGGAAGGATGGCTGAGTGGCTTAAGGCGCTCGCCTGGAAAGCGAGTATACGTTTATAGCGTATCTGGGGTTCAAATCCCCATCCTTCCACCACTATTCTAAACCCCAGCAGAAATGCTGGGGTTTTCTCGTTCTTGGGCACTTAAATCTTTATATCCTTCTGCCTTTCGAAACATTACTTTCTCAAATCCTTTTAGTATTCGTCACCCCCACTGTTTATGTTGAAGCATTTTGATCCAGATTAGCGATTGATGTCACCGATAAGCGCTTGATTTATTGTCATGAATCTACAAGATTTAGAGTAAGCAACATTATGAATAATCTTAACTCTTAGGAATCTACCGCATCATGACAGAAACCCTCGTTTCTCCAATGCTCTCCTTTACTATAGCGATCTCATTACTGTTTATTGGTAAAGGCTTAATCGAGCGCTCTGAAGTACTAAGGAAGTATTCACTACCAGAGCCAGTTATTGGTGGCTTTGTTTGTGCCGCTACCGTCGCTGCGCTTTACTATCTCTTTGAAATCCAGATCACTTTTAGCCTTGATGTCAGAGACTTTCTGCTTCTCTATTTTTTTGCTGGTATTGGGCTACAAGCGGACATCAAGACGCTGGTAAAAGGTGGGCGGCCGCTGTTTATCCTGCTCTGTCTCGCGTCGACTTTTATTGTTCTTCAAAACGTGGTTGGTATGGCTGTCGCCTCGGGTTTTGGTATGGATGCGAAAGCGGGTTTGTTGTCAGGCTCAATTAGCTTGATTGGCGGTGTTGGTACAACTCTAGCTTGGGCACCAATGTTCGTGGAAGAGTTTGGTATTTCTAACGCGTTGGAACTGGGTGTGGCGTCCAACACGGTGGGTTTGATTGCAGCCTGTGTCATTGGCGGTCCGATTGCCAACTACCTTCTTAATAAACACAAAGTGAGCCCTTCAAATGAAGAAGAGGTGACGGTTGGTGCATTCCAAGAGAGTGAAACTAAAACCGAGCTCAGCCACTACGGCGTTCTATGGGCATGGTTGATTCTAAACCTGACACTTATGCTGGGTTATAGTTTGAGTGAAGTTATCGACTCAATGGGTCTAAAACTGCCGTTATTCGTGAGCTGTTTAATCGCGGGTATCTTAATCGGAAACGTTGGCCGGGCTTTGTTCAAGAAGCGTCGCACGCAAGAAAAAATCGCCCAAGGTCGGAAAGGTTTGGCAATGATCTCTGATATCTGCTTGGGCATGTTCTTAACCATGGCATTGATGGGGCTACGAATCTGGGATCTTGATGGGTTGTTTGGTTACATCTCGGTGATCATGAGTATCCAGATTCTACTTTCACTGCTGTTTACCATCTTTGTGGTTTATTACTTGATGGGAAGAAACTACGACTCAGTGGTGATATGTTCTGGCTTCGGAGGCATCACTTTAGGTTCGACTGCAACAGCGATTGTAAACATGACTGCCGTGACTCATCGTTACGGTGCGAGCCCACAAGCATTTATCGTCGTGCCTTTAGTGTGTGGCTTCTTTGTCGATTTGATTAATGCGCTGGTGATCAGTTTCTTTGTTGGGATGTAGTATTTCTCTGGTCTATCTTGTTAAATCAAAAAAGCCTAGCGTTGAAGCTAGGCTTTTTTTAATCTATGTTTTTCATCTTTATTGATGTGCTTCGTCTTCGACCAAATGTATGTTCAATTCCGATGGCAGCTGAGTGTTGTTGGTGTAGATGCGGTCAAAATCATTCAGTGACGCTACCTTCAGAGCAGCAAAGCGGCCCCATTTACTGGCATCTGCGACTAGCCAACTTTCACGGCTGTTCTTTATGATTGACTTGGATAGGTCAGCTTCAACTTGTTCATGTTCCATAGCGAAATGGCTGTCTGTTACTGAGCCACAACCACAAATGCCAATGTCAGCTTCAAAGTCAGAAAAGAAGTGGACCACGCTACTTCCCACCATATCTTGATGCTCTTGTCTGAACAAACCACCTGCCAAATACACTTCAATCTGGTCATTTGCCTCAAGGATACGAGCGACCTGAAGGTTATTGGTGATCACTCGCAGCGCTGGCTTTGCTAATAAGTACTGTGCGATTCGAGTGACGGTCGTACCAATGCCCATCATGACCGTTGAGCCTTCAGGTATCGCATCGGCAACTGCTATAGCAATACTGTCTTTTGTTTCTGACTCAACGCCAGCGCGGAATCGATAACTCGTGTTCGTGAGCGTAGTGGGTAAGCTGACGCCTCCGTGCACTCTGCGCGCTAGACCTTGCTCACACAGGTGGTTTACGTCACGACGAATGGTTTGAGTGGTAACAGAAAACAACTCGGCTAGGTGGTCGATCTGAATATCTTGGTTAGCTTTAAGCGTTGCGAGTATTTCTTTCTGGCGATGGTTCAGTTCCATAGAAGCCCACTAAAATTGGTTTGGTACGTCAGTGATGATGTTATCGACGCCTAGGTTGAAATATTTAGCCGCCAATTGTGGATCGTTCAGGGTCCATATTTTCAGAACTGCGCCTGAAGCTTTAATCGCTTTTGCTGTTTTCTCATCAAGGATGCGGTGATCAATATGAATGCTGTACAGATCAAGTGATTGAAGGGACTCCAGGCTGAAATCGTTCCACACTTCGCAGATAAAACCACGTTTAACCTCAGGCATCATTTGCTGGCAAAGACTTAGCGCCTCTTTTTTGAAGCTTGAGATGAGCAGTTTTTCAATAGGGAACTGCTTTTGCTCAATCAGTGCGATCACTGTTTCAACGAGTGGCTGAATAGCCTTATCGTCATAAATTTTGATCTCAAGGTTCAGAGTTACATCAAGTTCTAGGCATTTATCGAACGCTTCGCTCAAAGTAGGAATCGTGGTCCCCGCGAACTCGCTACCAAACCAACTACCAGCATCTAACGTCTTGAGTGTGGTTAAGTCTAAATCGGCGATATTGCCCGTTCCGTTAGTACAACGATTGACTGTCTTGTCATGAAAAACCATAGGGATGCCATCAGCGCTCAACTGGGTATCAATTTCAATCCATTTAGCACCAGCTTTCGCTGCGTGTTCAATACTCACTAACGTATTTTCAGGTGCTAAAGAAGCGGCACCACGGTGGCCTGTGATCATAATTCAATCTCGATGTTCATTTGAAAATTCAGGAAACAGTAGCTCCACTTTATTACAGATTTATTAACTCTCCACCATATTGCGCTGTTTTAAATGAGAACTAGTTAAAAAGAGTTGGATAGAGTTTGTACAATAGTGAGACCTTATACTCACTATGTTCAAATCGCTAAGATAAATGTTCATATGAATGTAATAATTCACTCACATACTCTACGAAAACTTAATAACACCCTCTATATTTAGAAAACGATAGCCACATAAAGGTGATTAAAAATGAAAAAGCTATTAGGTACAGTAATTATGGCGGCAACGCTGCTTGTTGGTTGTGGTGAAGCTGACAAGGCTGGTTCTGAAGCTAAAGACGAGCCGATCAATATCAACATGAGCCTTGTGTTCACTCAAAATGAGCTGCTTACGCAAGAGCTAATCAAAGCGACCGACAAAATTCGAGAAAGAACCGATGGCTCGGTAAACATTAAAGTTTTCCCTGGTGGTCAATTGCCTGTTTACAAAGATAACTTGGAACAAGTGGTTAACGGTGCCAACTGGATTGCCGTAGAGGATTTGACTTATCTAGGTGATTACGTGCCTGACTTTGCTGCACTGGCAGGTCCAATGCTGTACAACACCTACGATGAATATTTAGCAATGATGGACACTGATTTCGTCGCTGGCCTTAAAGCTAAAGCGGAAGAGAAGGGCATCAAAGTATTGAATGCAGACTACATGTTTGGCTTCCGCCACATGATCACCAATAAAGAGATCGTTAACTCTGATGACATGAAAGGCATGCGTATTCGTGTTCCACAAAGTCAGCTGTTCATCAGCACACTTTCAGCAATGGGTGCAGCTCCAGCTTCTCTTCCATTCCCTGAGACCTACGCAGGCGTTCAACAAGGCGTTGTTGACGGTCTTGAAGGTTCTATCCTGACAATGTACTCAACCAAGATCTACGAAGTGGCTAAGAACATGTCTTTGACTAAGCACTTCCTTGGCACAGTGGGTATCTACATTTCACCAACGCTTTGGGACAAGTTTACGCCAGAGCAACAGCAGATCATCAACGAAGAGCTAGAGGCGGGTGCTGAATCTAACACTGCTGAGCTAGTCAAACTGGATGTTGAATACACTCAGAAACTTGAAGAGTTAGGCGTTACTTTCAATGAAGTGAACTCTGAAGAGTTCAACCAGTTAACGGCAGATGTGTACAACCAGTTCCCAAGCTGGAGTGAAGGCATACACGCGACGATCATGAAAGAGCTAGAAACGATCCGAGCTGCACAGTAGTTCTGCATAAATTAATTAGTTAATGATTACGGCCTAAATATTCTTAGGCCGTTTTATTCCTGAAATACCCACGTTGTATTAGGTATTTCGCTGGAGAAGTCTTTTGTTTTTATTGAAAAATATTGAAGAAATCCTCGCTTCTATCGCTATTTCGATCACCGTTTTGGTTGTTATCGTTAACGTCGTCTTGCGTTATGGATTTGGCTTTGTTGTTCCGTGGAGTGAAGAGCTGTCGGTTATTTGCTTCATTTGGGCTGTCTACTTAGGGATTAGCTCCTGTTACAAACACAAGCTTCACATGGGTGTGGATGTGGTGGTTGCCATGTTGCCAGAAAAAGCAAAAATCCCATTTAGATTGTGTGTTTCCGTTTTCCTACTGGCTCTGAACATTTTAATGGCAGTTCTGAGTTATCAATATCTCATGCTATCTAACAAGGTAACGCCAGTCATGGGCGTATCATATTTTGTTATCAATGGCGTGTTGTTGTTTTGTTTCTCATTGATGGCGATCCACACCGTTCGATTTATCGCGAACGATGTCGATTCTCTAAAGCGCTCTTCTAAGTAGGTACGATTCATGGAAAGCTATCTTCCAATCCTTATTCTGTTTGTTCTATTTCTTTTGAACATCCCCATCGCGTTTTCTTTGATTGCATCGGCGATGGTTTACTTTCTTTTTATCAATGACTCTATTCCTGTGAGCTTGGTGATGCAGCGCTTTATTAGTTCTGCGGAGTCTTTTCCGTTGTTGGCCATCCCGTTCTTTATCATGGTGGGTTCGGTGATGAACTATGCGGGGATCAGTAAGAGCTTACTCGCCTTTGCCGATTCAATGATTGGGCATAAAACCGGTGGTCTTGCTCAAGTGAATGTGGCATTGAGTACTCTTATGGGGGGTATCTCTGGCTCTGCAAACGCGGATGCGGCGATGCAGTCGAAGATTCTTGCTCCCGAGATGACTAAGCGTGGGTATGACTTGCCATTCACCGCCGCGGTAACAGCTGCGTCATCAAGTATCAGCCCTGTGATTCCACCGGGTATCAACTTAATCATCTTTGCTTTATTGGCGAACGTGTCGGTTCATCAAATGTTTATTGCGGGTTACGTTCCAGCTTTTTTGATGGCGTTGTCGCTGATGGTGACGATCGCGTTCATCGCTCGTAAACGCCGCTACAAACCGTCGCGCTCTGAGCCTGCTTCTGCCAAAGAGCGTTTTCATTACTTCCTGAAGGCGATTCCGGCACTGCTGATCCCATTTGGCATTATTCTGGGCATGCGTTTCGGTTTATTCACGCCAACAGAAGCAGGCGCTATCGCTGTATTGCTTTGTGCGATTATCGGCATCTTCGTTTATCGTCAACTGGGTTTGAAACACATCCCGCTCATCATGCGTGAGACGGTGCAGGGCACCAGTAGCGTTATGTTCATCATTATCGGTGCCATGGTGTTTGGTTACTACATGACGCTAGAGCAGATCCCACACAATGTTGCGTCTGCTTTGATTGAACTTACCGACAACAAGCTCGTCTTGCTGTTGTTGATTAACGTGTTGCTGTTAGTGGTTGGCATGTTCATCGAAGGCGGTGCTGCAATGATCATACTCACGCCATTGCTGCTTCCTGCCGTGCTCAACCTAGGCGTTAACCCGGTTCACTTCGGCATTATTGTGATTGTGAATATCATGATTGGTGGTGTGACTCCGCCATTTGGCTCGATGATGTTTACGGTTTGCTCGATTTTAAAAGTTCGTATGGTCGACTTCGTAAGAGAAGTGGCTCCGTTGTTGCTAGCACTACTCACGGTTCTGATGTTGCTGACTTTCTCTGAAAGCTTAGTGATGTTTTTACCGAATTTGCTTTAACACTGTTTAGTGATTGATTATTTAGAGGTGTAGAAATGAATTCGGTATCGAATGAATTGAACCAAAATTGGAAAAAGATAGATTGGGTGTTAACCGATGTGGATGACACCTTAACGTGGCAAGGTCAATTGCCGCCTGAAACCTTGATCGCTTTAAGTAAGCTTCGAGATTCGGGCAAGAAAGTGGTTGCGGTAACGGGCGCTTGTGCTGGTTGGTGTGATCACATTGCTCAGCTGTGGCCTGTTGATGCGGTTCTCGGCGAGAATGGCGCTTTCATTATGGAAAAGAAAAACGGTTATCTGACATTGCGCTCAGATATTCCTTTGCCAGAAGTTAGTGCTAATCAGAGCAAACTGAAAGAACAAGTCTTAGCTATTTTGAGCGATTATCCAGAGCTCAGTTTAACGCTGGATCAGTCGTACCGCTTGTGTGAAGTTGCGATAGACATCGGTCAAAACCGTCCAAAAGTCGACGATGCGATTATTGAAGAGATTGTCTCTAAGATTCACGCGTTAGGTGCACACGCCACAGCAAGCTCTATTCACATTAATGCTTGGTATGGTGAGCACTCTAAGAAAGCAACATCGACCGCTTTTCTCAAAGAGAAGGGGCTGTCTGACCAAGAAATAGTCGAGCGTAGTTGCTATGTCGGTGACTCGATGAACGATCAATACATGTTTGAAATTTTGCCGAACAGTGTCGGTGTGGCCAATATTCAGCATTACTGGGATCGATTAGAGCATCACCCATCAGTGGTTATGAGCAAACCCGGCGGATATGGATTCTCAGAGTTTGTCGATAAGCTACTTGCCTTAAAATAGCGACTGTCTCTCTGCTTCAAACAGCCCATAGTGAATATCAAACACAGCTCTTTCCTTCGTTGGATTGAGCTGTGTTTTTGTTTTATTAGAGACGAATAAATACTTCTTCTATATAACGCCTATCGCACTTTAGGGGCTTGTGTTGGTGACTCAGCCCACAACTTGCAAACTTGTTCTGTCGGTATCTCAATTCCTAGATGGGCAAATGAGAAAACTATGAGACGCTTGTGTTGTGTCAGTCGAATCACAAGGAAGTTGCATGCACCATTTTAATCTTCGTGCGCTTGAGTATCTGAATGCGTTATCAAAATATGGGTCACTGCGTAAAGCATCTAAGATGATGAACGTTGACCCTGCGGCAATGAGTAGAATGCTGACGCAGCTTGAAGCACAAGCAGAAATGAAGGTGTGGGAACGCAACAATCGCCAATCTCTGCTGACTGAGGCGGGCAATGAGTTATTGAACTATTACCGCTCCATCGTTCGCAGTGAAACGGCGGTGCTGGCTCGCCTAACCAAGCTGAAAAACCTCAAGGGTGGTAACGTGAGTATCGCGATTGGGGAAGGGTTTATCACAAACTTGGTCTCTAAACCTATGCAGACTTTCATGGCTCGTTACCCTGATATCAATTTATCGATTGAGATAGCGGGTGCATTGGATGCGGTGAAAATGTTGGAAGATCAACAGATTGATTTTGCGATTACCTATGCGTCTGCTCCTCACCCTAAACTGCATTCACACGTCGAGCGTAGCCACCCTTTAGAGCTTATCGCTCCCAAAGGGCACGCACTAACGACCCAACAAGCACCGGTGACACTACAAGACATTAGAGAGGCTTCTATTGCTTTGATCGACAACTCGACAGGTATGGGGAGGCTAGTAAAGCAAGCCGAACAAAACTCTCATCTCACTTTGCAACCTAAGCTTCAAACTAACTCTGTTACCGCACTCACTAACTTTGTTTCGGCAGGCCTAGGCGTGACCTTTATGCCTAAGCTCACTGTGCTTGATGAGATCAAATCGGGACAAATTGAAGTGGTTGCGACCGAGCTAGACACCTTCTCTAAAGCGACGGTGAAAGTTCAATCTCTCAAAGGCCGTGCACTCTCATTGCAAGCCGAAACCTTTTTAGACTTTCTCATCGAGAACGCCACATTCTTAAGTCATGATGCTCACAATATCTAAATAGATCAGGGTTGGTGAAACGCAGAGTCCTACTCTTGGCTCAACTTGTTACTACCAGTGAGCTTCTTTGTTGGGTGAGGCTACTCTGTGGGTCCACTCAATGTCTTGTGCTCGGAAGCCCTTCAACATCACACTTCCAAAACTCATTCTCCCGACTTTCCACTAAATTGACTTTTTATCAACGCATGTTGGATTGTTAAGTCAACGCTTGATGAATACGTTACAAACTATTAACGACAGATGTTTCAAACAGGCAGTAAGGCTCGGCTGTGTGGCGAGTGAAGGGGAATATAGAATGGAAGTAATTGTAATTGGCAGCGGTGTTATTGGCTTGACCAGTGCTTGGTATCTGGCGAAAGAGGGTCACTCAGTAACGGTTATCGACCGCCAAGATAGCAGTGCTAAAGAGACCAGTTTCGCGAATGCCGGACAAATTTCTTATGGCTATTCTTCACCTTGGGCAGCGCCGGGTATTCCGTTGAAAGCGATGAAATGGCTCACTCAAGAACATGCTCCCTTGAAAGTGAAGCCATCACTTTCTCCAGAGTTGGTGGCTTGGGCGACTAAGATGCTCGCTAACTGTAACGAAGCCAAATACGCTGTGAATAAGTCTCGCATGTTGAGAGTGGCAAACTACAGCCGAGACTGTCTAACCCACCTTCGAGCCAGTGAAAATTTGGCATATGAGGGCCGGCAGCAAGGTACCTTGCAGGTCTTCAGAAGCGAGAAACAACTGGATGCGATTCAGCAGGATATGAAGCTATTAAAAGAAAGCGGCATTGAGCACTCGCTGTTTGGTGTTGACCAGTGTTTGTCGGTTGAACCGGGATTAGCTGACGTGAAAGACAAGCTGGTGGGCGGCTTATACTTACCTCATGATGAAACGGGAGATTGTCACCAATTCTGTTTAGCTTTGACAGAGAAAGCTAAGGCGCTTGGTGTTCAGTTTGTGTTTGATACGGAAGTACTCAAGCTGCACCGTAAAAATCAAGATATTCAGAGCATTACCACGACTCAAGGAGAGTTTAGAGCGGACGCTTACGTGGTGGCTTCGGGAAGTTATTCTCGAGATCTGCTTAAACAAGTCGACTTGTCGATTCCTGTTTATCCAGTGAAGGGCTACTCTTTGACATTGCCAATTGTTAGTGCGGATAAGTCACCAACATCAACCGTTATGGATGAAACTTATAAGGTGGCGATGACGCGTTTTGATGATCGGATTCGGATTGCTGGGACGGCTGAGCTTGCTGGTTTCAATTACATGATTCCTGAAAAGCGCAAAGCGACGATTGATATGGTGATAAAAGACCTGTTCCCGCAGGCTGGGGACTTCTCTAAAGCAGAGTACTGGACTGGCTTGAGGCCAATGACGCCAGATGGCACGCCTATTATCGGCAAGACGCCAATTACGAATTTGTTTACCAATACTGGTCATGGGACGTTGGGGTGGACGATGGCGTGTGGTTCAGGAAAATTGTTAGCGAGTGTAGTTAGTGGCTCTAATAGCGATATTCAATCAGACGACTTGAGCATCCACCGCTACATGTAACTCATCAAAAAACGTGTACAGACCAATTAGCCCATGCTTAACCATAAACATGGGCTACTAGGTTTTAGTGTTTCAGTTTATCTGGTGGTGGTTTCTAACACATGCGTGAATCGCTGCCACGATTTTTGGTCAGCTTCATTCTGGTAATTATTGGAACCAAACACGGTGAACGCATGAGGGGCTCCGCTGTAGGTGATCATCTCATGAGGTACTTTGGCTGATTCCAGTTCAGCGGCAAGGCTGCCAAAATCCTGCATTGATATCATGGTGTCAGCAGTTCCATGGAACACGACAACTGGCGCTTTGGTTTGTGAGTAGTCTTGTCCTTTCGGTGTCGATAGACCGCCGTGGAAGGTGACATAAGCTTTGGATGGAATTCCTGCTCTCGCGGCTTCTAATACGGCAGCGCCACCAAAACAATAACCCATCATCACATTGTTATCTAAGTTACCGCCAAGTCTTTGCGCTTCCATAGCTCCAGCATTGAGTAGTGCGCGCATTTTTTCACGATCTTTATACAACTCGCCCGTGTGTTGCTTTTTATCTTTCACTTCTGTTGGACGAATGTCTTTGCCAAACAGGTCGATAGCAAACACGTTGTAACCGAGTTCGTTGAGCATCTCAGAACGCTTTTTCTCGTAGTCGGTCAAACCATCCCAATCGTGTATTAGAAGTACTAGGGGGGCTTGATCGCTGGCTTCACTCCAATAACCTTCATACTCTATGCCATCCACCTGGTAGATGACGTTTTCTCCAGAGTGTGCAGAAAAAGGAAGCAAAACCGAAAACAGACCTAGTGTAGTAAGTGCTCGCATACATTAATCCTTCAGGTGACGAGTGGCAATCCAATGGAAAGTATAGATAACGTTATGATTCTCGCCAGATTGTCAGTTTGGCTTTGATGGGTAAAGCAAGAAGGATTGCTGTATTAAACGGAAGAAACTTATACGGAAGAAACAATCACAGTAAACCGTCACTGTGATTGTTCGAATAACACGTTTAGGAGGTTTAAACAGTTACCAAGCAGGGGCTGTGCTGTTATCGCTGCTAGAACGACTTGTTCTGATATCAGGATACTTGCGTTGGTAGCGCGGTAACATCGACTCGTTTCCTAAGATGCCACCTTGATGAATATAGATAATGGTTTTGGTCGGGTTATCTGCCTGCCATTGCTTTAAACATTGCCACATTAATGGGTCATAAAGCAGATCGAATTCAATGTCAGTTTGCTCCTGAAGATCTAGCCATGTCTGATAGTCTTGCTTGTACAGTTTACCAAAGTGATGCTTTTTGGGGAGAGGCAATATCTGTGGATGTTCGGTTTCACCTAGCTCATTAAATTGCTGCGCCAAATAGTCGCTGCCACCGACACAAGCACAGGTTAGCACAGGAATATTGTGTAACTTTAGGTGCTTATGAAGATAAAGTGCAGTGCTGCCAGTCCCTGCGGGTAGTGCCACAACAAAGTCGTATTGGTTTTCAAAGCGCGTCCAGCTGAGTATTTCCATTGCCAGTTGCTTCACACCATATTCGGAAAGTTGAGAGCGACCACCCTCAGGTAACACGATGCACTGTGAGTCTGGTTGTCTCACTTGATCAATATACTGTTGTGGATGAAGTTCTGAGCCTGTTTCTTTAACTGAAATGACTTTAGCGCCTAGGTCAATAGCACCACGGTAATTGCCGATTGGGCGCTCTTGTAACCATTGAGGTAGGTGGTCGACGTAAAACTCCAGCGTCCAACCTTTAATCTTTGCCAATGCCGCGAGCGAGAACAGAGAGTTCGCTTGTGCGGAGCCGTAGCTGATTAGGGTGGTAGTATTCGGATGATCGTCTTCTAGCAGCTTCATAAATTTGCGAGCTTTATTGCCACAAAAGTGGGAGTGTAGCTGGTCATCACGCTTTAAGAAAAAGGTGTGGTCGTTGTATTGATGCTGAGTTACAGGGCTATTATTTAGTTTCATCGCGCTTAGTAAAAATGCTGACTAAAAAGCCAGCATTTTAAAATCAAATTGGACTAACGAGTATCTAGCAGGTTATTAGCTATGTAAACCAACTACATCAAGTTTTCACTCGATATTGAGTCCAATAGATACTAGGGCGTGTTGATCTTTCGAGCTGATTTTTGCAGCGAGTTGCTGAGTATTTATACAAGGCAGAGGCTTTGATGTGTAGCTAGCCTACATGAGAAGCCGATAACGCAGTAGAAATGACCAGCAAACGCTGCCCGAAGGGTTCGAGCTGGGCGCCCCCGCAAAAAGCGTTTTACTCTTTGTTGAGGGAGATTTGCTTAGAATGACTAGGCTACTTCCCCCTCGCCGCGATTAAAACGCTTTTATCTCGAACAAAATTTAACCATGAAAGGTCAACGCGCCCTAGTGAATATCGATCGCTCTAAAAGGTGATTTGAGCCGTGCATCCACCGCAACTTCGGTTGAACAGTTTGAAGTCCCAGTGATAGCGTTGACACAGGTCGTCGACAATCAATAGCCCTAAACCGTGGCCGTTAGGGTTGTATTGATCTTGTAGGCCTTCGCCTTGGTCTTCAATCGTGATGCTGTTTTGAGACAGAGTAATGGTCACAGTGCCGAGATTAGTTGCCGCAATAGCGTTTCTTAGCAGGTTGCCAATCAACATGTTCATGATAGCGCTGGTGGCTTGAATGGTTGGCTCTGACTCAACGATTAACGATATCTCGACCTCTTTTTCAGAGGCCTGCGACGTGCTTTTTGACACAATAGCTTCTAATTCTTGTTGGCTAAATAAGCGCAGTGGTGCGTCGTCACTGTTTCTTTCATATCGCACAAGGCCAAGCAAGGCATCGACCATCTCAGACATTTGCACGATGGCGTCATCAATACGCTCAACCTGACGAGATTGAAACTCGGTCGTTTCACTTCGGATCAGAAGTTTATTGGCGCCACGAGCAACCGTTAATGGTGTTCTCAATTCATGGCTTGCGTAGCGTGCAAAGGCTTGCTCACGTTTAACGAGAGAGTTGATTTCACGTCGATATTGATTGAGTTGATCGGTCAGTTGACGGAATTCAATCGCAGCATCGTCACTTACTCCAAATTCTTCGTTGAGGTTGAGTTTGTTCGACTCAAGCTGTGCAGAGAGAGAGTTAAATGGTTCAATAAGCCGTTTGGATAATCGATAAAGTATTGAACCAAAACAAAAAATTAGGATAGAGAGCAACGTGAGTATAAACATTGTCGCGTACACTGATTCTGTTTGGTCCAGTTCGATAAGGTCTATTTCAGACAGTAGAATAATAGGATAGGTTTTTCCTTGGTGTGTGTACTCACCAACATAGACCATGCGCGAGTTTGGTTCTTGACCCACTTCGCCAAGGAAGTTTTCTCTGCCTTTTATAAATTTAGAGTATTCTTCCGGTATGAGGGTTGGGTCATTATAGGCCGTGGTCAGTTCATCTATTCTTAATTCACCATTCTCCCCAGCTTGAAACTGACTGATGGCGTAGTTGCGGTCAATCAGGATTCGCCTTTCGCCGACGCTGTCTTCAGATAAAAACAGTGCTGATATAAAGACCACATAGACAAATGCCGTCACAATCACCGCCATTAAGCCAAAGAAAAGCGCTAAGCGGCCTGTTAGGGTTTTTGTACTAGTGAGAACATTGAGAATCAATTGTAAGACTCCAGGCGGAATCCAACCTTAGGAACCGTAATTAGCATCTGGGTATCAAAGGGCTTATCGAGTTGATTACGCAGTTGGTAGATGTGACTACGTAGCACATCGTTGTTCGGTTCGTCTTCTTCCCATAGCTTGTACGAGATGTCTTCACGCGTTACCACTTCAGGTGCCTTCTGGCATAGCATCTCAAGAATAGTATAGGTGGTTGGGTTGAGTGCCAGCAGCTTGTCTTGACGGTAAGCTTTGCGGGTTTTCTGGTCGATGGTGAGCTCGTCAAATTGAAGTTTAGAGGACGCCACTTTTCCTCGGTAACGGCGAACCAGTGCATTCATTCTTGCTTCTAGAATATCTAAGTCAAAGGGCTTGGTGAGATAGTCATCCGCACCGTGGTCAAAGCCTTTCAACATATCTTCACGGCTATCGAGTGCAGTCAGCATCAGGATAGGCGTTGAGTTACCTTGCTTTCGCAGCTTGTTGCAAACGGTAAGGCCATCCATTCGTGGCAACATGAGATCTAAAATAATGATATCAAATGAGTTGTCCATTGCGAGTTGCAGTCCAAGCTCCCCGTTGTCTGCATAATCGAGTTCCATCCCAATACACTCAAAATAATCAAACAAGACACCTGCAATTTCACGGTTATCTTCGACTAATAGAACTCGTTTCATTTTGATTCTCATACAGCAATAGACAGTAACATTATCCTGGGTGAGCGTGAAAAATATGTCAATAACATAACTTTCACTTATGGGCGCGTAAGTTGAAATCAGATTAATAAATAGAAGAACGTATTATGTCTGAACTTCATATTAGCCGACCTAAAGTTTCCCCTTCGCAGATTCACCCTGCGATATCTTTGTCTATCATTGTGCCTTTTTATAACGAACAAGAGGTGTTGGAAGAGTTTCATTCACGTTTAACCAAGGTGTTAGATAGCCTGCCGATTACCAGTGAGATTGTTTATGTCGATGATGGCAGTAAAGATAACAGCTTAGACGTGGTGTGCTCATTTACCTCTATCAATAGTTCTATTTCTGTTATCGGACTGAGCCGTAACTTCGGTAAAGAGTCGGCGATGAGTGCTGGCTTAGAGCATTGTCGCGGGCAAGCGGTGATCTTATTAGATGCAGACTTGCAAGATCCCCCTGAGTTAATTCCTCAGATTATTGCCAAATGGCGTGAAGGCTATGACGTGGTGAACATGCAACGTCGCCAACGTGACGGAGAAACTTGGTTTAAGAAGTTCTCTGCGGCGAGCTTTTATAAAGTGATGAATGCGGCTGCCAAGATTGACGTTCCAGAGAATGTGGGGGATTTCCGACTGCTGAGCCGTGAAGTTGTCGACCATATTAACCAACTTCCAGAACGTAATCGCTTCATGAAAGGCATTTTTTCATGGCCGGGCTTCCGCCAAGCGACCATTCAATTTAATCGTGATGCGCGTTTCTGTGGGGAGACGAAGTGGAATTACCTTAAGCTGATCGGGTTGGCGATGGATGGCATTACGTCATTCTCTATCCGACCATTGCGTATTGCTACGGCAGTCGGTGGCTTGGTCGCACTGAGCGCGTTTATCTACGGGATGGTTATTGTCTTCAAAACTATGATGTTTGGTGAGCCAATCACAGGATACCCATCCATGATGGTGGTTCAACTTGCCCTCGGCGGCATTCAACTTCTGAGTATCGGTTTAATGGGGGAATACATAGGTCGTATCTTCATTGAAACCAAGAATCGTCCTTTGTATTTGATCCAGTCTGTGGTTGATACACCCGCATTAAAAACACACTTTAAATTAGAGGAATCGGCATGAGCCTGAATAGAACACACCTATGGTATTTATTGGCTTTTGCATTGGTTCTGAGGCTCTTGTCTTTGGCGACATATCCGTTGATGGATACCACTGAGGCTCGCTATGGGGAAATGGCACGCCTAATGGTGGAAACCGGCAATTGGTTAACCCCTCAGTTCGATTACGGAATCCCTTTCTGGGGTAAGCCTCCGATGTTTACCTGGATGAGTGCGATTGGCATTGAGCTTTTTGGATTAAGCGAGTTCGCTGTCCGTGCTCCGCATTGGTTGGCAGGTTTCGCGACAATTTTATTGGTCGCGTATATGGCAAAGCGTACCGGACAAAGTGCTCTGGTTGCGGCAGTGGTATTGGCGACCTGTGGCATTTTCTCGATTGCTGCCGGTGCTGTAATGACGGATATGGCGCTAACTTTATCTATGACGATTGCGATGCTGGGGTTTTATTTGTGTTGGCAGGGAGAAGGCAGTGACAAGACCAATAGAAATTGGGGATATATCGGTTTCATTGGCTTGGCATTAGGTTTACTTGCAAAAGGCCCTGTGGCCGTTGTCATTATGGGTATCGCAGTTTTTCCTTGGTTAGTATTACAACATGGCTTATTTGGTGCATTCAAAGTGTTATGGCAACGCTTTCCACTGTTGTCTGGATTAGGTGTGATGCTGGCGATTGCCTTGCCTTGGTACATCATGGCAGAAATGGCGACACCGGGCTTTATTGATTACTTTATTGTTGGCGAACACTTTAAGCGTTTTGTTGTGAGTGGCTGGGAAGGGGATCTTTATGGCTCTGCACACGACCAGACGCGAGGCATGATTTGGGTATTCTGGATTCAAGCCGCGGCGCCTTGGTCGATTGTTTTACCGATATTAGCGTTCGTTCGCCGTCAGAAAATCGCTCAAATCAACATTGAGAATCGTGGGCTGTTTTCATTTCTTGTATGTTGGTTAATTTCACCTCTGATTCTATTTACCATGGCAGGTAACATTCTTCCTGCGTATGTTCTCCCGGGGATCCCGGCGCTTGGTTTGCTAGTGGCGATGTTAGTGGTGGAAAAAGACAAGAAGTGGTTCTCGAGCGTGGCCTTAGTTCTTCCAGTGTTGCTGATGATTGCGATGGTTTACTTAAACCTAGGTAAGGCGAACGAGAAGAGTGACCGTATCATCTTTGAACAGATTACGGATTCTGCGCCAAGCTTCTATGTGGGGAAGCGACCATTCTCCGGTCAATTTTATAGCCACGGGCAAGCGAAGAAACTGCTTGATATCGAGCAACTAGATGGCATCGACAAGTTCTACTTGATTGGTAAAAGGGCAGAAGTAGAAACCAAGATAAAAGAAAATGCGTTGACCTGTATTTTGGAACCAACGGTGAAAATAAAGCGTGCTTTATTCACTTGTCATAGCCAAAACATCAAACCCAATCTGTCGTTGAGCCACATCCGAAGTGAAAGTGATGTTCAGCGTTAACTCAGGACTGCAAATGGTCAACAACAAGCTTCAGGCACACAGTCAAAAGCTCCAATCCCATCACAAGATGGTTCGATTTGCTGTGGTTGGTGTTGGTGGGTTTGTTGTTGATTGTGCGGTATTTGCCTTGCTGCATTACATTGTTGGTTTGCCTCTAATGACGGCGAGAATAGGCTCGTTCATTGCTGCTGCAACGACAACGTGGTTTGGTAATCGCGTGCTGACTTTTGGGTTCAAGGGGCAGGGGCGTTGGTCTGATAAACTGATTCAGTGGCAAAAATTCATGTTCTCCGCATCGATATCAGCGGTACCTAACCTAATTTGCTTTAAGTTGATGGTAGAACTACTACCAGTGTTTACTGGCGCTGTGTTTATCGCAATGGCAGTTGGTATCTTGGTCGGTATGGTGACTAACTACCTGTTTAGTCAATATTGGGTATTTACTCGTTAAACCCCTTCTAATCATATAGCCAAGTGAAACCTTGATTAGTTATGGATAACAGACATTAAAAAGCGCAGCTAATTAGCTGCGCTTTGTGTTTTTGTGTTCGCTAATGGTATCGGCTTATAAGATTAGCGTTGTGCGGCACGTTGACGGTTCTTTCCGTTACCTGCTGGTTTTCCACCTTGGCCATTACCACCTTTATTGCGGTTTGGTTTGCCATTGCCTTGCGATTGACCGCCCGGTCCTTTCTTGATGAAGCCCGTTGCTGGCTTACGAGAGTTTCCATTACCGCCACCGTTACCTTGGCCACCATTTCTGTTACCAGTAGGTTTCTTGCCACCTGGCTTAGGTTTGTTGCCACCAGATTTAGAGTGGTTACGTGGCTTCTCGCCGCCTAATCCTGGTTGAGATTTGCTGTGCTTAGTAGCAAAACGTTGTGAGCCGTGGCGACCAGACTTGCGACGCTGCGCTGGTGTTTGAGCATCAAAGTCATCCTCAGGAACCAAGCAACCTGGTTTATCACCGATTAGATGCTTTTTGCCCATGTCGATCAGTGCTTCACGAATCAGTTTCCAGTTCTCTGGATCGTGGTAGCGAAGCAGTGCTTTATGCAGACGACGTTGACGGTCACCTTTTGGCACAGGAATATCTTCACGTTTTTTGTACTTAACGCGTTTCAGAGGGTTTGTCTCTGAGTAGTACATCGACGTTGCGTTACACATTGGCGATGGGTAGAAGTTCTGTACTTGGTCACACTCGTAGTTGTGCTTTTTCAGCCACAATGCCAGGTTAAGCATGTCTTCATCTTCTGTGCCCGGGTGAGCTGAGATGAAGTAAGGAATTAGGTACTGTTTCTTACCGGCTTCAGCGCTGTACTTCTCGAACATCTCTTTGAAACGATCGTAAGTGCCCATACCCGGTTTCATCATCAGATCCAGAGGGCCTTTTTCAGTATGCTCCGGAGCAATTTTCAAATAGCCACCTACGTGGTGCGTTACAAGCTCACGCACGTACTCTGGTGATTCAATCGCCAAGTCGTAACGAACACCAGAAGCGATCATGATCTTCTTAACGCCTGGTACTTTTCTCGCTGAACGGTACAGGTCGATGGTGTGTTTGTGGTCTGTGTTTAGCTTCTCACAGATTTTCGGGAACACACACGATGGGCGACGACAGTTCACTTCTGCTTTCGGGTCTGAACAACCTAAACGGTACATGTTCGCAGTAGGGCCGCCCAAGTCAGAAATGGTACCAGTAAAGCCAGGTACTTTATCTTTGATGTCTTCGATCTCATCCAAGATAGATTCTTTCGAACGGTTCTGGATGATACGACCTTCGTGCTCTGTGATTGAACAGAAAGAACAACCACCAAAACAGCCACGCATGATGTTGACCGAGGTTTTGATCATCTCGTAGGCTGGAATCTTTGCTTTGCCGTACATCGGGTGAGGCACACGCTTGTAAGCAAGACCAAACACGTAATCCATCTCTTCTGTAGCTAGAGGGATTGGTGCTTGGTTAACCCAAAGCTCGCGGTCACCGTGACGTTGAATCAAAGCACGACCTGAATACGGGTTTGTCTCTAGGTGTAAGATACGGCTTGCGTGAGCGTAAAGGATACGGTCGTTGTTAAGCTTTTCAAACGCTGGAATACGCACTGCTGTCGTCTTCGCATCGTGACGAGAAGGACGAATAGTAATTGGCTGCGCTTTTGGTTCTTCGTCTTTTTTGGTATCGCATTGCGTTTCCACTTCGTACGGGTTTACTGGTACGTAAGCTTTGTTTGGCTTTTCGATACGAGAAGAGTCGATGATCTTGTACCCTTCAGGTGCAGCAGGCAGGTTGATTGCTGTACCACGAATGTCGGTTAGGTTAGAGATATCTTCGCCATCAGCAAGGCGGTGTGCTACTTCGACTAGAGCACGCTCTGCATTACCAAATAGTAGGATGTCCGCTTTTGCATCAAACAGTACAGAGCGACGAACTTTATCCGACCAGTAGTCGTAGTGCGCTACACGACGCAAGCTCGCTTCTATACCACCCAATACGATAGGTGTGCCTTTGTAGGCTTCACGACAACGCTGAGAGTAAACCAGAGTTGCACGATCAGGACGCTTACCACCTTCGTTATTTGGTGTGTATGCATCATCGTGACGTAATTTGCGATCAGAGGTGTAGCGGTTGATCATGGAGTCCATGTTGCCCGCAGTGATGCCGAAGAATAGGTTAGGTTTGCCTAGCTTCATGAAGGCATCTTTATTGTCCCACTTTGGCTGAGCGATGATGCCCACGCGGAAACCTTGAGCTTCAAGAAGACGGCCGATGATAGCCATACCAAAGCTCGGGTGATCAACATAAGCGTCACCAGTTACAATAATAATGTCACAGCTATCCCATCCAAGAGCATCCATCTCCTTTCTACTGGTAGGCAAAAAGGGTGCTGTTCCGTAGCACTCGGCCCAGTATTTTTTGTGTTCGTGAATAGGAGTGATATCGCTGTACATATTTCGACCTCTGATTTTTGAGGCGGGAATTATAGCGGCATGCGCCCTGACTAGCCAGAAGAACATGCCCCTGTTAGTTTTGGTGTCTTTCTCCATTTTGCTGATAAAAACGACAAAAGAGTCAAACAACAGCATAGTTGAAGCCTTGAATAACGTCGCTAATTTGTGATTTTGATTAGTGTTCACAGCAGTTTTTGATATTATTCGCGAAAATAAGTCTAGATAAGTAGATCCACAATGGTCGAAACATTATTACTGCAATTTGCTCCAATGTTATTAGGAGCTCAACTGATCTTAACTCTGATCCTGGTAAAGGGTGATATTTGCCCTGGGCAACGTGGTCGTATCCACAAAATGCTACCAGCGATTGGCGTACTTTGGTTAGCCGTGGCTTCAGTCAAGGTCGAAGCGTTTCTTGTCGTGTTCGCAATCTTTTATTTCTATTCTCAAGTTCAGACTAAGAAAACACGTGATTCGGGTCCGATTTGGGTGATGTATCTGGCGTGTGGTTTAGCGCTGTCTTACGTTGCTATCCAAGCATTTGAACAACCAACGGTGGTCGGCATTATTGCGACATTATTGTTGGTGGTTTTGTTAGGTGCGGCGTTTGCTCATCTATTGCTGACTATCGCAAGAACGCGCTTACAAGCGTTTCACCGTGTTTTGCCAGTTGTAGGTGTATTAACAGGGATGCTGGTAGTACTTGCGACGGTTGTGAACGTTTACTCACTTTCTGAAGCTCAGTTAGAACCTGTTATCTCAGCATTGTTGTTTAGCTTCGCACTACTTATCTCTTCAATCGTGGTGTGGTGTTGGCACCTACTGTTTGTTAAAACGCCAGAGAAGGTCCAACTTACGGTGTCACTACTGATGTTGTTAGCCGCTGTCGTTGGCCTAACACCAATTTGGGCGCTGTAAGCATTTCTGTGTGTTAAGAAGTGTGATCTGTTTTTTAGCGTGGGGCGGTTAAGCGTTCTAAACTTAATTCTAGTCAGAGTGTTCGTAAGGAGTACGAGATGGATTTAAGTAACGTCAAAAGCCTAGATAGTATTATCTTGCTGGGAATAGTGAATGAAAAACTGCGCTTAGAATGCGACAGTTTTGAAGAGCTGATTAGCATGTATGAAATGGATATAGAAAGTGTCGTAGGTAAGCTAGACATGCTTGGCTATCAATACGATCCACTGACGAACCAATTTAAGTCATACGCAAGGTAATCTATGTTTCGTGAATGAACAGGTATCGCGAAACCAATGCTGCGGAATCTAAAAAGTCACAGGTAATCTGTGACTTTTTTGTTTTTGTACTTTCGTACAGCTCTAATAGCTTATATAGCTAAACAACTTCAATTCCATCCAGGTGGCTCTTACTCTGCTGCCTTGCCGTGCTGAAGAATGCTTGCAGGTACCGCTTGTCTTTCTCTGAATTTCTCACCGCAGCAAACAATCTTCTTGAAAGTCCTTTACCCAGCGGCTTACTAGCAATCAACCCTTGTCTTGAAAACTCACTGATTGCCCAGTTTGGTAAGGCTGCCACTCCTAACCCGGCTGATACCATTTGCACTAACATCAAGGTGTTGTCTGCTTGCTTCCATTTCTTCGGTTCTATACCTGCAGGTTGCAAGAAGTGTTTTACCACATCTAGGCGTTGCTTTTGAACTGGGTACGAAAGCATCGTGAGATCGCTAAGATCTTGTGGATCAATGCTTGGATTCTCAGCCAAAGGTGAGTTAATTGCTGTGATCAATCGCATCTCGAAATCGAAAAGTGGCTCATAGTGGATCTCGGAGCGAGGCTGAATATCTGAGGTGATCACCAGGTCCAACTCGCCAGCCATTAGCGCAGGTAGGGGCTCAAAGCCAAAACCGGACGAGAAATCGAGAGTCACGCTTGGCCAAGCAACTTGATACTCCTTCAGAGCAGGCATTAACCATTGAAAACATGAGTGACACTCGATCGCCATATGTAGGCGACCATTCACGTCCTCTTTCAGACTCGCGAGTTCATTCTCTGCTTTGGCGATTCTTGGTTGAATCTCATCAGCGAGTTTTAGCAAGATCTCACCCTCTGAGGTGAACTTTACTGGCCGAGTTTTGCGTAGGAACAACTGCCCACCAATACGCGCCTCTAGGTCCTTCAATTGATGAGAAAGCGCCGACTGAGTCAGATGAAGAGAGGTCGCTGTTGCGGTGAGTGAACCGCTGTCTCTTAAGGTCGTCAATGTTCGCAGATGTTTAAGCTCTATCATGAGTATTCCTCATATTCCCTAAGCCAATTCAATATTTCTTAATAATCACCCTACGGGGTTTTTTATCATTTGTAAACGTCTAGATGTCCAGATGGATTTAATTAAATTGATCTCAGACTGCTTGATGATGAATATTTTTAATAAACAAGATGAATATTTGGACGTTGTTCGTTGAGCTGATTCGGTAGATAGTTTAGCCATCCAGACGCCTTTTTGAGAAAGCGCAATTTTCAACAGGCAGTCTGAAAAGATACTAATAATTATTGAATAAGGAATCGGTTCATGACGACAACAACGCATATTCTTGGCTACCCACGTATCGGTGAAAAACGCGAACTCAAATTCACACTAGAGAAATACTGGCGTGGGGAAATTGATCAATCTGAACTCAAACAACTAGGCAGCGAGTTGAGAAATCGTAACTGGAATGTACAAGCTGATGCGAATCTTAGCTTTGCAACTGCGGGTGACTTCGCATGGTACGACCATGTACTGACAACGACTTTGCTTTTAGGGCACGTACCAAAGCGTCATGCTGGTGGTAGCGAAGAGGAAAAAGCTATCCCTGATTTAGATACCTTGTTCCGAGTGGGGCGTGGGCAATCACAAGTTCAAGTCGCTTGTTGTGGTGGGAAACACGCTTCTGAAGGTACGAAAAACGGTTCAGCAGCGTCTGACATGACTAAGTGGTTCAATACCAACTATCACTACATCGTTCCTGAGTTCAGTAAAGGTGACTCATTTGAGGTGAGCTGGCCTCAATTGTTTGATGAGGTGAATGAAGCCGTTCAAGCAGGGCATAAGGTGAAACCTGTCCTTATTGGTCCACTGTCTTATTTGTATCTAGGGAAAGAGGTGGAAGAGGGATTTGACCGCTTAACCCTATTGCCTCGCCTGTTGACCGCTTACCAAGCGATTTTGGCTAAGTTAGCCAAGTTGGGCGTTGAGTGGGTTCAAATCGATGAGCCGATTCTTGCCCTTGAGCTTGAAAAACAATGGGTCGATTCATTTAAATTGGCTTATCAAGTCATTCAAGGTGATGTGAAACTGTTATTAACCACGTACTTCGATTCGGTGACAGACACCTTAGATACAATCGTCAATCTGCCTGTTAATGGATTGCATATTGATTTAGCTGCAGCGCCACAGCAGCTCGATGAAGTCGTGAGTCAATTACCGGAAGAGTGGGTGCTGTCTGCCGGTATCATTAACGGACGCAATGTCTGGCGAGCGGACTTGGCTACTCAGCTTGAGTTACTGCGACCAATAAAAGAGAGGCTAGGCGATAAGCTGTGGGTGGCAAGTTCATGTTCGCTGCTTCATAGCCCCGTTGATTTAGAGCTAGAAGATTCACTCAGTGAAGAAGTGAAGAGCTGGTTTGCTTTCGCTAAACAGAAAGTCACAGAGGTTAGCTTGTTGGGTGCGGCGCTAGACGGCGATCAAAATGCCATTTTAGCGTGCGAGACTTATAGCCAGCCGATTGTGGCTCGCAAGAGTGCAACCCATGTTAATAAGCCACAGGTACAGGCTCGCCTCAACACGATTACAAAAGCACTAGCTGACCGCAGCGCTCCTTACCCAGAGCGAGCTGCACATCAGTCGGAAGTTTTAGGTTTACCGTTGTTACCAACTACAACGATAGGTTCGTTCCCACAGACCGGCGAGATCCGTGTTCAACGTAGCGCTTATCGCACTGGGAAGTTGAGCGAAGCGGAATACACGACTGCACTAAAAGGTCATATCGCGGATGCGGTGAAGCGCCAAGAAGCACTCGATTTGGATGTGTTGGTACACGGTGAAGCGGAACGCAACGACATGGTGGAGTACTTTGCAGAGAACTTAGCTGGCTTTCAAACAACAAAGTTTGGCTGGGTACAAAGCTACGGCTCTCGCTGCGTGAAACCTGCGATTGTGGTAGCGGATATTGAGCGCGAAAAACCGATAACGGTTGAGTGGTCGACTTATGCGCAATCACTGACATCTAAACAGATGAAAGGCATGTTAACGGGCCCGGTCACTATTTTGTGTTGGACGTTCCCGCGTGAGGATATCTCGCGTAAAGAGATCACTAATCAGTTGGCATTTGCGCTGCGTGATGAAGTGTCTGATTTGCAAGATGCAGGGATCAACATTATTCAAATTGATGAACCTGCTATTCGTGAAGGTCTGCCTCTGAAAAAACGCGACCATGCAGAATATTTAGAATGGGCGGTTGATGCCTTTAAGATTTCCGCGGCTAGTGCTAAGCCAGAGACTCAGATTCACACTCATATGTGTTATAGCGAGTTCAATGAAATTATCGACTCAGTTGCCGCATTAGACGCTGATGTGATTACTATTGAGACGTCTCGTTCGAATATGGAACTGCTTAAAGCGTTTGAAGAGTTTAACTACCCGAATGCGATTGGCCCTGGTGTTTATGATATTCATTCACCAAACATCCCATCACAAGAGTGGATTATTAGCATGCTTAAGAAAGCGGCGGAAAAAATACCTGCCGAACGCTTATGGGCAAACCCAGATTGTGGTCTTAAAACTCGTAACTGGGCGGAGACGGAAGCGGCATTGACTAATCTTGTCTCAGCAACCAAAACACTACGCAAAGAGTGGGAATCTGTTGAGGCATAGCTCAGCCTAGGATTTTGATTGTTCAATAAAATAAAGGCCTCGCAAATACGAGGCCTTCTAGTTTTATGTTTGTTCGAATCTCGAATCTAGCTGTCGGTTTGACACGTATCTTTGCTGATAAGCTTCTCGACCATCAGTTGTCCGCGTGTGTTACGAATCTTGATGTTGTAAGCCAATCCCATATCTAGGTTTGCTCTTACCTCTGAGTTGGTGCAGTAGCTATTCACACTCATATCGACAACGTGGTTCAAAGGCTTAGCACCTTTAGCATCTTGGTTGTAAATCATCATGATTTCGATCACGGTGTTTTTTGCCAGCACTCGCATAACAGACAGTGGGCCATACTCAATTGGCAGGCCTGCAGATAACACGCCAGCACGGTGCTGCGCCATCATCTCGAGTTGTCTTTGTTGGTCTTGCTCACTTGAAGCACAGCCTGCAAGCAGAACTGCCGCCAGTGAGCTAATAATCCATTTTTTCACGTTAAAATACTTTCTTGAATGGTTTTACGATGACATTTTGGTAGACGCCAGCATCAATGTACGGGTCTGCGTCTGCCCACGCCTGTGCGTCTTCTAAAGAGTTAAACTCAGCGATTACTGTTGAACCTGTGAAACCAGCTTCGCCTGGGTTATCTAAATCAATCGCTGGCATTGGGCCCGCTGTTAATAGTCGGCCTTCATCGTGAAGTGTTTGTAGGCGTTCTAGGTGTTGTGGGCGAACACTGAGGCGTTTTTCTAATGAATTTTCGACATCTTGAGAGAAAATCACGTACCACATATTGGCATATCCTTATTTTACTTCACTGAATTGGGGAGATTATAAAATAGCTATCTTGCTAATTTACGCGAACTAATTGGTATTGGAAGAGCTAATGATAAGAAATTGTGAATTGGTGCGAGAGACTTGTATGGTCTTTAGTAATTCCATTGATTAAAACTAAAGACCATTGCCGTAGTTAAAAGGTTATTTCTTAATGGTTCGAGGCTTGCCACTTTCATCTACGGCTACGTAGTTGAATGTTGCACCACATACCTTGTAGCGGTCGCCAATGCCGTGATCCAGTACCGGCTTCACCCAAACCTCCAAGTCGATATTCATCGAGCTACGACCAATCTTTGTGCAATCGCCATAAACACATACCACGTCACCAACGGATACGGGTTGCTTGAATTCAATGCTCGATACTGAAACAGTCACTATCTTGCCGTTAGAGATTTCTTTCGCCAAGATGCCGCCCGCTAGGTCGAGCTGAGACATTATCCAACCACCGAAGATTTGACCTGCTGCATTGGTATCAGAAGGCATCGCTAATGTGCGAAGAAGTAGGGAACCAATTGGGTTCAAAGTTGATTGAATCGTCATTGTTGTACTCTTGGTGGTATTGATTATCTAAATAAAAACAGAAGTGTTGGTGAAGCGCATTGGCAAACGAGCGCAATGAACAACAGGGATCAGATAGCCAAAGATTTAGTGCGATTTACATTAAATAATAGGCTTTATTTTGACCAGTTTCCGCAACACAAAAAAGCCAACGGCCAATGATCACGAGTATCATTGGCCGCTAGGTATAGCATATTGACAAGAATTGTAACAAAAACGGAATGAGGACTCACCCCTTGGGGTTACTTCTCGTCAGTATTTTTATCAGTTAGTTCTTGCTGCTCTTTTTGAAGTTGTTCTTTTGGTAAATGCTTATAGATGTAGACGCCAGTAAGCAGCGTAAATAGTAATGTTGCTATTAGCAGGCCAAACACCTTGAAGTTAACCCACACATCCAATGGTAGGTTAAAAGCTACATACACGTTGATGATTGCGCAAATAATGAAGAAGAATGTCCATGCCCAGTTGATCTTGCCCCATACCGCATCCGGAAGCGTAATCTCTTTGCCCAACATGCCCTTAATCGCAGGTTTCCCCATTAGATGGCTTGCGGTTAGGCCAATAGCAAATAAGGCATAAACGATAGTGACTTTCCATTTAATGAAGTTGTCGTCGTGCAAGAATATGGTCATTCCACCAAATACCGCGACCATCAGAAACGTTATCACCTGCATTTTTTCTACTTTTTTGTAGATGAAGTACGTCAAAACGATTTGAAGTGCAGAAGCGACAATTAATGCCCCGGTAGCAGTATAGATGTCGTACATCTTGTAGAGCGCGAAGAAAATGATGAGAGGGATGAAATCAAGAATCTGTTTCATGTGGACTGACTATCCAGTTAGTTGAGTTACCGACAGTCTAACCAAAATTGCCTCGATGCTAAATAGCTCGAGACAATTAGGTACTTTACTGACGTTGTTTAGCCGCAATTCAACGGGATGGCGTTGTTTGATATCGAGGAATTAGCTTTTTGATGTCTTCTAGATAGCCTTCACTTTTAAGGTTATCTAAGGTGTTTTCTAATTCTTGTTCACTCATCGCGAAACAGGTTGATTTTCCTGTCGTAAGGTCAAGGTACTCATGATATTCGCGCTCAGTAAAGTGGCCAACTCTGTCCATTAATAGGGTTTTAATTCCATGGTGAATTAAGCCGTAATACGTATGTCTTTGTAAGGTCATAGCCTATCCTCCGTGACAAGTTGCAGTGATAATAATTAATGCAACCTGCTGTATATTGGTTGGGTTATCTATGACAAAGCAAATCAAATGCCATTTTGTCTAGTTTTCCGGAACATTTCCCGTGCCAAATTGAAATAATCACTTTTTCAATTAGTTAAATGTCTGCGTTCTCTGTTCTCACAGGGACAATACGTAGCTGCTGAGTAATAGTTTTATTTTGAGAGGCAATTTTCGCCTTCAATTTGAGAATTAATGTGCTGTTGTTGAGTCAAACTGATTCGTTCCCATATCGAAAAGCTTTTGTTTATGGGTATTAGGCTGGGTGATTAGACAATTGAGATTTGACTCATGCGCAAGCTGAAGAGTTTCAATTTGAGAAACTAATGAAGGTAGACGAGCTTTTTATATCGGTATGCGACAACTCTTACTTCCTAAATGAATGGTTGGCTTATTAAACAGTATCCATATTTTGTTTAACGCTACTTGCTGAATGGCTGTTAAGTTGACGCTATAAAGTACGCTGCTGCTATAACGTCAGGTTTATCATGTACCGTATCTTTTTCTTTCAGTTATTTTCTTTGATTACATTGGTGTTTTTCGCATCACAAAAAGCACAAGCTGATGAATCAATTCAACTAGGAATTCAAATCTCAGATTTTGCTCCTTATGCTCAATCACAACAAGGAGAGGTTTCGGGTTTATTGCCGGACTTAGTTGATTTCTACGTGAAAGATGGACTCGATGGTGTAGAGTTTGTTGGTTACCAGTCACCGTCTGAACTCAACAATATGCTAAAAACGGGTGACGTGGACGCCATCATTACTGCAGAGCAAAATGTTTCAAGTGGTGGCGTTATCTACTCGAAACCGATCTTGTCGAGCCGAATGATCAGTTTGAGCAGTGAACCTATTGAGAGTCATTTGCTCATGAAAGGGCGCAAGCTTGCTTACTTTGAAAACTCAAGCAATGCATCGTCTGTGAAGTCCTTACTTCCGTTTTCTTCATTTGAATCATACTCATCATATCAGGATGCGATAGCCGCTGTTGCACGTGAGAAAGTGCTCGCAATTGTGGATGACGGCGTGCTGTTACACAGTAAGCTGATGAATAGCCCCTATGACGCATCGCTGTCTGTGAATTTACATGATGGCTTGCCTCTGAATAACTACGTTATTGCTCTACTTGATACTCCTGAAAACAGGAAGCTATTGAACATCATCAATACTTCAATTAACCAAGATAAGCCTAATCAAATCGTTAGTATTCATAAGAAATGGTTAAATGAAATACAAAGGCGTCTATTACTGGTTGTTAGTAAAAATAAGTTGTTATTGACGGAAAAGGAGCAGCAATACCTAACACTGAACCCCAATATCTATGTGTCGTACATTCGAGACTCCAAGCCTATTTCATTTGTGAACAGTGAAGGGCAGCCTGATGGTATCTCTATTGATATCTTGAATGAGATCTCTCGACTTACTGGTCTAAATTTCATTTTTGAAAATGACTTCGGTATTGAAGGAAACGACTTACATACGGTTTCTCTACCCCTGATCCATACTAAAGCGACTCCCTTTGCAGGTGTGGACGATCGTCACCTTTACTCGAAACCTTTTATGGTTGAGCCGTGGGCGCTGATTGGTAAAAGCGACAGTAACAAAGTCGATGTGTTTGGTGAGCTTTCCCAGAACGCGATTATCGGTACTACTGACGATAGCGTTGGCGCCCAATTGGCCAAGCGTTATTGCGAAGCTTGCCCAATAAAAAAGTATGACTCGGTTGAGCAAGTATTAGAGGCGGTTGATAAAGGGCAAGTTGACTCTGCAATGCTCTCTTTATATCTCGCGTCTCCACTGCTCCAAGGACAGTATTCAGGCTACTTGCGAGTAATTAGCCTGTTGTCAAAAGATAATGATGTTCCTGTTGCTTACAGCGTGGAAGCTGATCAAGAGATATTAGGAAACATCATCAATAAAGCGCTTTTTGCGATTCCACATCATAAATTTCAGCAAATTAAAAAGAATTGGTTAGATGTTTCTTACGAATCTGGGGTCGACACTAAAGATGTGATTCTGGGTGCTGCCATTCTTATTTCTGTCGCATCCGTTCTTATCATGGCGATAATGGCATGGAGCTGGAAATTAAGCCGTGAGGTTGAGGACCGCAAGCGTGCTGAGTCTGCGTTGAAGCATCAAGTCGAGTTCGAGCGTTCACTACTTAACGCAATGCCGTTTCCAATTGTGGTACGTGATCTAGATAACCAACTGGTGAGTTTCAACAGTGTGGCTAGGGCGCTTAAGGATTTTGACTTAATAGAAGAAGCAATCATTAATAATCCAGACGAAGACGCCATGATCCACAAAGGGAATGTTTTGCCTCGTTTGGAAAAAGAGGTGGTCTCGCCATTTGGCAGTAAGCATTACGCATACTGGAAGTGCCCGTATATTTCCAATGGAAGTATCGAAGGTTCAGTAACGATTCTCGATGATTTGACTGAATTGTATGAAGCGAAAAAAATCGCTAAAAGTGCGGATGACCGCGTCCAAAAACTCGCGAACAATTTGCACGGTGCGGTGATACAACATATCCAGCCTAAGCGAAGCTTACATGATATCGAATTCGTGTTTATCAGTAATGGGATCGAAGAACTTCTTGGGCTGACGCCATCTCAACTACGCCGATCTCCAACGAGCTTCTTTGCGCCGTTAAATGCGAAAGATCGCCGTACTCTTATTCGAAAAATACGTTGTGGCAACAAAGATGGAAAGTTGAGTCTGGATATTGGCGTCAATATAGAAAACCAGAATCGCTGGCTTAACCTACAAAGCAAAATATCCGATCGCGGTGATTACTACGAGTGGGACTCTGTCCTGACGGATATTACCGAGCTAAAGCAGCAGCAAGAAGAGCTCACTCAGGCAAGGCAGAGTGCGATTGCTGCTACCGAAGCGAAATCGAGATTTCTAGCTAACATGAGTCATGAGATCCGAACGCCTCTTGGTGGCATTGTGAGTTTGTTAGAGCTTTCTGAGCAGTATGAAGTGGGTCATGAAGTACAAAAGATTCATACAACGCTAAGCCAGTCTGCTAATAACTTATTGCACATCGTTAACGACATTCTTGATTTCTCTAAAATTGAGGCAGGTAAACTGACTTTGGATTACCAGCCTGCAAGTTTGGATACCTTGACTCTTAGAGTCACTCAACTGCAAGCAAGGCAGGCACATGCCAAAGGGCTGCAGTTCAAGTTCTGGCTAGACCCTGAATTAAAAGACTCGGTATTGATGGACGACATCCGCCTCGGGCAAGTACTGAACAACCTGTTGAGTAATGCGATTAAATTTACTGAGCATGGAACTGTTGGTTTAACGACGAAGTTAGTCAGTCAAAACGATGGCCAGCAACAAGTCTGTTTTGAAGTTTTCGATAGCGGAATCGGCATTAGCGAAGAGCATATTCGAAATCTATTTAGACCGTTCGTGCAGGCCGATGAAGGCACCACGAGAAAGTATGGTGGCTCGGGTCTTGGGTTGACTATCTCAAAGCAATTGATAGAGCAAATGGGCGGGACGCTGAACGTGACAAGTAAGGTGAACTTAGGCTCAACATTTACTATCTCGGTACCTCTGACATCACTTGATGATAACCAGTATCAAGATATGACAGGTAAAGTCGCTTTGCTCACCAAAACCTTCATGCAGCATCAAGAGTTGGAGAGCTATCTGACATCTTGGGGTATCAAGGTGATTACAAAGAGCGTGCAAACCACAAAAGAGTTAGCACATTGGGTAGAGACCATTGAGCCTGGCTTTGTGTTCGTCCCTCATGAGCTTGCTCAGAGTATTGATTCTCCTGAAGAGAGCGTGAATTTTATCTGTCTAAGCGAACATGGCATGCTTTCACCTGCACCTTGTAAGTTAGGTTGGAATTTATCGGCGAACCCATTACTGCCTTCACAGCTGAGACACTGCTTAAGCAATAATCCAACCTTTATCGAAGAAGTCGTAAAGGAAGAAAACAACTTACGATTAAGCTCCGAATCACGCGAATCGGCGATGGAAAATAATAGGCTGATACTGATTGCGGAAGATCACCCAATCAACCAACAGATCATTATTAAGCAGATCGAGCAACTAGGTTTTCATGCCGATATGGTGGACAACGGTAGAGAAGCGCTAGCAGCGCTCGATAAGCAGGACTATGGCTTACTTATCACAGACTGTCATATGCCTGAGGTGGATGGCTATGAGCTAACGAAACAGATTCGTTCGAAAGAGCAAAGTCAGAATATACCTCGATTGCCTATCATTGCACTGACAGCAAACGCCGTTAAGGGTGAAAACGACAAATGTTTTGAGATTGGTATGGATGACTTTTTGTCTAAACCTACCAAGCTCAAAGTGATTGGTGACACGATCAATAAGCATCTTATGAAAGGCACACCGGCTGTTAGCCAGTTAGCCGTCAACGATGTGAGCGTTGAACCTAGCCTTGCGCCTATTGATATTCAAAACCTAATGGAGTTATTTGGGGATCAGGACCTTATCGATCAGATCATCAAGGATTTTATTCAGAGTCACTGCTCAGACTTGCCTTTGTTACTCGCTGCCTGTGAGAGCGAGAGCCTCGATGAGATCAAACAAGTTGCCCATAAAATGAAAGGTGCAGCGAAGATGGTTGGCAGTACTGAGATGGCTGACCAACTGCAACAGCTAGAAGACGCCTCTGCAAACCAAAGAGGTGGGTACTTAGAGTATTTCCATGAAGTGGAGCGACTAACGCAGAAGTTACAAAACTTGTACTCCACGTATGCTCAATAGGCTGAGGGAACACTATGGATCAAAATATTGTTGTAATCGAAGACCACCCCTTTCAGTTGAATGTCATGACCATGGTATTGAACAGCTTGAGTGTCGGTAAGGTTCATTCTTTCGAGTGTGGGTGTAAAGCGTTAGACCACATTGAACAGTCTCCGGTCGACCTAATATTGTGTGACCTCAATATGCCAATGATAGATGGGATCGAATTGCTAAAACGGTTAGCTAATTTGAACTTCAAGGGCAATATCATCATAACGAGTGCTGAAAACCAAACCGTGCTCGATGCCGCTAGTAAAATGTGTAAGGCATTTAATCTCAATTTATTGGGTGTGTTGGAAAAGCCGATTGATCGTGCGCGGCTACTAGAGTTGGTAAGTAGGGATACTAAAAAACCAGAGTCGGCTTCAAGTTCAAATCGAGATATCGTGATCACTGATGAGGACATCGTCAAGGCTGTCGAGAACCATGAGATGGTTTTGCATTATCAACCCATCGTCTGTATTCACACGGGAGAATGGAAGGAGAGTGAATCTTTAATTCGTTGGCAGCATCCCCACTATGGTGTCCTTAGTCCATTTTTCTTTTTGACGCGTCTCATTGATTCAGGGTTAATGCTGAATGTATTGAAGCAGTTACTTGAGCAAGCGATTAACGATCAACGCTTCCTATGCAGCCGCAGGTTTGTTTTGAACTTAACAGCGAAAGATATGATTGACGGTGAAATTGTCGATCATATCTTTAAGCTTATCGATAACGGTAGGTTAGATGTTGAGCAGATCAAGCTGGAGTTAACGGAGTCCGACCTAGTTGAAAGTGTTGCGTTGGCTTTAGCGTCTACAACAAGAATATGTATGCGTGGTATTCCGCTCGCGATAGACGATTTCGGAACGGGTTACTCCTCACTGAAACAACTTGAGGACCTGCCATTTTCTGCATTGAAACTGGATATCGACTTCGTTAAAAACATCCAGCAAAGCCGCTCTAGTCGAGCAATTGTGAGAGCTTCACTTTACCTCGCTAAATTATTGGATTTAACGACTGTCGCAGAGGGCATTGAAGATATATCAATTTGGAAAGATATACGTTCAATGAGTAATAAAGACACACTGGCTCAAGGGTATTTTATTGCACGTCCGATGCCAGCTGATCAATTGCCTGAGTGGAAAAGTAGCTGGGAAAAGAAAATAACTGAGTTCAATTTATTGGCGTAGGGGGAATAGGGGAGTCATTTAAACATAAAGTGATATTTGTTTAGTGAATGTGTTCACCGATAAAAGTGAACTGGCGGTAACATAATTATCAATTTGCGCTAATTCAATAGAACCTTATGCTACTGTCTCGTTATATCAATATAAAAGTACAATTCGTCGTTCTTTTATCTATTATCTCGCTCAGTTTAGCGGCGATAATAACCATCAATGTTTTTATTCACCGCGATAATAGCCAACGACTAACTCAGTTAGAATTAAGTTATTACCCTGCATTAGAGCACGCCACTAAAATTCACTCGCTGCTGCCAAATGTTCAACAGCAGTTCGAAGCTGCTGTGATCATGGAAGATGAGCAGGCTCTCGACTATGCGCGCCAAATATCCTCTGAACTTCAAGTTGAAGCGAGTAAAGGTGCCAATGTTTTACCCTCACAGGCGCAAGTATTCAACAAACTGTCGAGCTCGCTAAAAAAGTACACGGATTCCGCGTACGCGTTAAGTCTAGATTTTATTAACCTGAATGACTCCTTCGAGAATCTGACAGCAAGATCGAATACGCTCACTGCTGAATATGATTCATTACTTGCGGCAAGTGAAACGCTTCGCTCATCAGCGAGTCAAAATGTAGTCAACACCATATTGCACTCAGAGAATGCCGCAAACGATGCTGCTCAGCAGTCAATCTGGCTTGGCGTTTTCTTTGTCTTGTCTGTCTTTATCGTGGGCTATGCGATTTTCAAATCTGTTATCAGTTCAATCCTGCTTGTTACTGAGAAGATGCAAGCGATCGCAACGGGAGATGGTGATTTAACTGTTCGCATCGATTATTCCGGCAAAGATGAAATAGCCACCTTAGTACAAAGCGTTAATCAGTTCATTGAGAAGCTTCAAGGGATCATTGCAAGTACGTTGAGCATTGGGCAAGAGCTTGAGGTTGTAAGTGACAAAATCCGTACTGAGTCCAATCAAACCTTAGCGTTGAACAGCACCCAGCGTGATCACATCGAAGAAGTGACTGACGCCGTCAACAACATCATTGCTCTCATTGAACAAGTCGTTGGCTTTGCATCACATGCAGACTCCCAAGCTCAAAAGGCGAATACCAGTGCTCAAACGGGTACCCAAGTGGTGCTGAAAACAAGCCAAGAGATAGAAGAACTGGCGAGCAATATTCGTGATACCGCAACCAAATTGAAAGAGCTGGACAAGAATGCGAGCAACGTTGGCTCAATTTTAAGCACGATTCAAAGCGTTGCCGAGCAAACCAATCTTCTGGCCCTAAACGCGGCGATTGAAGCAGCTCGCGCTGGAGAGCATGGGCGCGGCTTTGCGGTCGTTTCTGATGAGGTACGTGTGCTCGCCAATAATACTCAACAATCAGCCACTGAGATCAATGCCTTACTCGGTGAGCTTAAGTCGGGTTCGAATGCGGCGGTAGGTGCAATGGACCAAGGTCTCGCCAGCTCTTCTCAAGCGGTTGGGGATGCACAAAACGCCGGTGATTACTTATTAGAAATTAGCGGACAGGTCGAAGAAATTACTGAGCTGAACCGTCAGATAGCGAGTACGACAGAGCATCAAGCTCGCGCTTCAAAACAAATTCATACCCATATGGATGATTTTAGACAGTGCTCTCACCAAGTGTCTCAGTCTACCGATCAACTAGAAGCTCTGAGCCACCAGTTGAGTGGCATCGTGACAGAGCTGAGTAAATCAACATCACAATTCAAAGTATAACGGAGAACAATAATGACTAACTCCCCATTTCGCTTATTGCCTGTAGCAGTGGCGCTTGCGGCATCTTTTGCTGCACATGCTTCAGATGAGCAAAAATTGGCTGAGCTAGAGAAAAAGGTCGCTATCCTTGAAGCGAAAGAGCAAAACTCAATTGCTGATAAATTTAGTTTCAATGGTTTTGCATCTTTGAACATGCAACTAGGTAATCAAAACCACGGCTTCATGAAGTCGGAGAATAAAGTACGTTTTGATGAAGGTTCTTTGTTTGGTTTACAAGGTGAGTTCGAAGTTAATGAATCAACTTCAGCCGTTGTTCAGATGGTTGCTCGTGGTAATAAAAAAGAGAACTGGTCTCCTGGTATTGAGTGGGCATTCTTAAGCCACAAAGTGACGCCGAACTTAACGGTACGTGGTGGTAAATTACGTTTACCACTGTTTATGTACTCTGATTATCTAGAAGTGGGTTACGCACAAGTTGGTGTACGAGTACCTAATGAAGTGTACGGTTCAGTCGTGCTTACCTCTCTAACGGGTGGTGACTTCATTTATGATGTGGAGCTAGATGACAGCACTCTTTCATTCCAAGGCTTTGCCGGTTCACAGAAGCTGTCAGCATCAAAGCATAGCTACAACGCTGATACACAGTTTGATGACATTGCTGGTGGTGTAGTTAACTGGACTGACGATACTTGGACACTACGTGCTGTTTACGCACAGTCTGTGATCAGCTCTTCAACTAACTGGAATGTAAACAGCAAGCCTGTATTGAATTCAACGTTTGATGACGAGAAAGCGAAGTTTTACGGTGTTGGTGGTCGATACGAAAACGGCAACCTAATGCTGGTTTCAGAAGTGACACGCACAACCGTTGAAGGGTTCTACTACGATGTGGATGCAGCATACCTAACAGCAGCATACCGTCTAGATGAAGTAACGCCTTACATTACCGTGTCATACATGGAAACGCAGGACGATGACGAGCGAAATGCAGAAGCAAACCGTCAGCTTGCAAATGTACTTCAAAATCCAACCAGTGCGTCTGCGAAATACGCATACGGTTCAGCAAAAGCATTGGCTGATAAGCTAAACACACAGCGCACAACATACAGCATTGGTGCTCGTTGGGACTTCCTACCGAATATTGCGCTAAAAGGTGATATTAGTTACCTAACTGGCTTTGGTTCAACGAATGGTGGTGTAGCGTCGCAATATAAGGACGACGATAACATTTTGTACACTGTAAAAGTTGATGCGGTATTTTAAGGAAGAGAATCATGTTGAAAAAAACATTAGTAGCCGCTGCTCTTCTTAGCAGCATGAACGCATTCGCTGGCCTAGTTGTAGTTGGCAACCCTGCTATGTCTGAGCTTGATGCTTCAACGGTTAAGAAGTTGTACTTAGGCAAAGCGAAGTCACTACAAATTGAAGCGGTTGATTTGGAAGACGGACACCCAAAGAAAGGTGAATTTCACCAAGCTATCACTCAAAAAACCGAAGCGCAGTTGCAAGCATATTGGGCAAAACGCGTATTCACGGGTAAAGGTCAACCACCTAAGGCTGTTGGTCAGGAGAGCCTAGCAAAAGACATGGTTGCTAGCTCGACAAATACGATTGCTTATATCGATGAATCTTTAGTCGATAGTTCAGTTAAAGTGATTTTAAAACTTTAATTTTATATGTGGCGCTCAATATGAGCGCCACTCTTACATTGGCTTACGTTTAAGCTGATCGTCCTTACATTTAAGATAGCTAGCCTTACTTAACCCTTACATGATATTGCTTAGCTATATGTTATTGTTTCTTAGAACAATTATTCAGTTTGATTTTAATTACATTACTTAAAACACACATTAAATTTAGATTTCTAAGTTTTGATTATCTAACGGTGTACTTAATGTGTGTTTTTTCATATTGAGATTGTTTCTTAGAGTTATAAAATGTGTGGTAAATGTAAACAAGCGGGTGGGATACAATCTGATGCCAAAAGAAAAAAGAGAAGAAATATTAAGTGCAGCAGAAAAGTTATTTATTTCTCAGCCTTATAATAAAGTATCAATTCGCTCTATTGCCAAATCTGCAGGGGTAAGTCCTGCTTTAATTCTTTATTACTTCAACAATAAAGAACAGCTTTTTGACCAGCTCATTGAAGAGCATACAAATCGATTTAAGGAACAGTTTTCAAAATATCAAAGAGTGGAAGGGGTGCAGCTACAACAGTTAATCTCAGAGCTTATTGAGTTTTGGGAAAGTGCGCCAAATATATTTTTATTATTCACCCTTGGTGGTAACTCTTTTAATCACGACAATGTGCAAAGGTTAAAAGAATCTAAGTTCGGTTTCATCTATCACAAGACTCTTGAAAACCTCCTTTATTTAGTAGATGGCTGTAACGAATCCAACTTTCATTATTATCAGATGCTGGTAAGTTCACTGGTTTCTCAACCTTATTTAGAAACAAGACAGCAAAAGTACAACTCTGAGAGTTCGACATTTAACTTGATGCACTATCAAGAAGTTATCGCGAGCTTGTTTAAGAAAGAAAATAGCTACGCATACTGAGCGATATGTAGAGCATCAAAAAGACTGAAGTCTAAGAATTTAGCTCAGCAGTAACCTTATCTTAAAACGTAAAAAAGCCACTCATAGAGTGGCTTTTTGTTTTCCGATGTAATCGAAATTTATGCTTGTTGCTTTTGTAGCTCTGCTTCTTTCGCTTCGTCTTCAATTAGAGAGTCAACGATAACTGCACATGCTGCATCACCAGTGATGTTCAGTGCTGTACGAATCATGTCGAAGATACGGTCTAGAGCGAACAACAGAGGTAGACCTTCGATAGGGATACCAGCCGCCAGAAGAACAGCAACAACTAGGAAAGAAGGACCAGGAACACCTGCTTGGCCAACAGCGCCTAGTGTTGATGTTACGATGATAGCAACGTAAGCACCCATAGATAGGTCGATGTTGAACAGCTGTGCGAAGAAGATGGCCACTAGGCCGTAGTAAATCGCGTTACCAGACATGTTGATCGTTGCACCTAGAGGTAGAACGAACGAAGCCGTAGAGTTGCGTACACCAAGCTCGTTTTCTACAGTGTCCATGGTAACAGGCAGGGTAGCCATTGAAGATGCCGTTGAAAGAGCAACCGCTTGAGGCTTCTTCATTGCAACTAGGAACTTTTTGGCTGAAGTCTTAGTGAAGATTTGAATCATTAGCGGGTAAGCAACAAAGCCGAAGATCAGGATAGCGGCGATGTAAACAACAAACAGCTTGAACACGACCATTAGTGCGCCAAAACCGAATGTACCTACTGCTTCAGCCATTAGGCCAAATACACCAAGTGGAGCGATGATCATTACCTTGTTGATCATCCAAACCATCGCGTCAACAATCGCATTTACGCCATTGATGATAGGCTCACGTTTTTCTTTCGCTTGCTTAGAAAGTGCAATACCAAAGAACAAGCAGAAAACTAGGATTTGCAGAATGTTTGCTTCGTTCAATGATTGGAAAACGTTGGTAGGGATCATGCCGGTGATAGTTGCCCAGAATGTTGGCAGTTCGCCTTTCGCAGCGTACTCAGAAGAGAACATGCCTTCTACGCCCGAAACATCGATACCACGACCTGGTTCGAATACTTCACCCATTACAAGCGCTAGCGCTACAGCAAGTGCAGACGTTAGTGCGAAGTAACCAAGGGTTGTGATACCAACCTTACCAGCAGATGAGCTATTACCTAGACCTGCTGCACCTGAAATTAGGGCAACCGCAACTAGAGGGATAACCAGCATCTTGATCAAGTTGATGAAGATAGCACCCAGTGGAGCGAACATTGTTGCGCTGTCACCCATCATCGCACCAACTAGGGTACCGATGAACATTGCAATAACGACTTGAACGCCAATGTTGCTTAGTAAACTCTTTTCTTTTAACACTTCCATAACCTCTGTGCTACTAAATATAAAATTCCCAGAACTACTCACCAATGTACGATGTACCATTGGATAAATATTTCGCGAAGAGTTTTACACGTATCCTTTACATTTATCAATATGAGCTGAGATGAAACTACGCCAAAAATTGTAGGCCTACCGTTGTTTGGTGTTTTTTTATACCAAGGCAAACGATTGCTTTTGTTTTTTCTTGTGCTGATATTTGCCAAGTTTATAAATGTGAGCATGCATCGTGCTTTGTGAATGTTTTTCATCCTTAAGTATTGAGGTTGTATTATTAACATTTGGTTTTCATTTGTGCGCTTTTTTTGCTCGCTATGTTCTTAGTGATTCTAAATGGAAGTGTTGTATGAAATTTAGCCTGAACTATGCTTAAGGTATCGATTTATTACCAAGATGTTACCTCTGCGCTTTAAATAAAACGTCTATCTAGCATCTCAGTTGTAAGGAGAGAGACATGACTTTTATTTTAAAGTACCTGTTCGCATTTCTTCTGTTGTTCAGTTCGGTAAATGTTCAAGCCGATGATGTTTGGGTGATTGAGGTGAATGGAGGTATCGGTCCTGCAACCAGTGATTACCTAGCAAGATAGATAGAGCAAGCCACCGATGAGCAAGCCAAGCTCATCATAGTAAAGATGAACACGCCCGGCGGGTTAGATACGTCGATGCGCGACATTATTCGATCCATCACCACGTCACCGATTCCGGTAGCCACTTGGGTTGGACCAGCGGGTTCACGCGCAGCAAGTGCAGGGACGTATATTCTACTTGCCAGCCACATCGCTTCGATGGCTCCCGGAACCAACTTAGGCGCCGCGACTCCAGTGTCTCTTGGCGGAGGTAAAGGCCCTTCTAACCCGTTATCCCCACAAGAAGAGGCCAATAAAGACGACAACGCCACAACCAATGAGCAAAGTTCATCTAAAGAAGAGAACTCCGAGCAAGTAAAAGCCACTACCGTGATGGAGAAGAAGGTCATTAATGATGCTGCGGCTTACATTGTTGGCTTGGCTAAACTACACAATCGAAATGAAGAATGGGCAGAAAAAGCGGTAAGAGAAGCAGCGAGTTTGGATTCCGAGAATGCCCTTGAGCTGAATGTGATTGATTTCATAGCCAGCGACCTCCAACAGTTGGTCGAAATGAGTAACGGCCGCACCATCATGATTAATGGCATCAATCAGGACATAGAACTTAATGACGTGGCCTTTGTCGAGAGAGAACAAGATTGGCGCTTTAGTTTGCTCTCGGTAATCACGAATCCGAACGTTGCATACATCTTAATGCTGATTGGTATTTATGGTCTGCTGCTTGAGTTTTATAACCCAGGTGTCGGCTTGCCAGGAGTACTTGGTGGCATCTGTTTGGTGTTGGCTATGTATTCCTTACAAATGTTGCCTGTGAGCTATGCAGGTCTCGCCCTCATTTTACTCGGTATTGCCTTGATGGTCGCCGAAGCCTTTAGTCCGAGTTTTGGGATTTTCGGCTTGGGGGGCGTTGCTGCGTTTTCACTCGGTTCCATCATGTTGATGGACACTGAAGTACCTGGCTACCAAATCGCATTACCGCTAATTATCGGGATAAGTTTGTTCTCCGTTGCTTTTATCGTCGTAACACTCTCTATGTTAGCTCGAGTAAGAAGCAAGCCTGTGACCACTGGGATGGAAGCGGTGGTCGGTGAGACAGGTAAGGTGGTCAGTGGTTTTCCTGGCGCAGGTCGAGTGCTTGTTGCTGGCGAAATTTGGCAAGCCCAATGCACTAGTGAGCTGCAAGCCGGGCAGAGTATCAGAGTCACCAAGCTAACAGGACTTTCTTTAGATGTTGAAGCTCTTTCTGATGAGACATCATCGAAAATTGGTTAGTGCTTGATGAGAGGGTTAACTCGAACGAATTATTCATTGTTGAGTCATCGTTACCATTAGGGGGCGGTTATGTTTATACACACTATAGGTATTGTCATCGTGGTGGTTGTCTTGCTGATCGCCAGTATGTTCAGAGTACTACGCGAGTACGAGCGTGCAGTGGTATTCTTCCTTGGGCGCTTTTATGACGTGAAAGGGCCGGGGTTAATTATCATCATTCCTTTCATTCAACAGATGGTGCGAGTCGATCTACGAACCATTGTATTAGATGTTCCCACACAAGATTTGATCACCAGAGATAACGTATCAGTGAAGGTTAACGCTGTGGTTTACTTCAGAGTGTTGGATCCTAAGATGGCAATCAATAATGTTGAGAACTATCTCGAGGCGACCAGTCAGCTCTCCCAAACCACACTGAGATCAGTTTTAGGTCAGCATGAGTTAGATGAACTGTTGTCTGAACGTGAAGAGCTCAACAGAGATCTCCAATCGATTCTTGATCAACACACCGATAACTGGGGGATCAAGATCGCTAATGTTGAGATCAAGCATGTCGATCTTGATGACAGTATGGTGCGCGCTCTCGCTAAACAGGCGGAAGCCGAGCGTTCTCGCCGAGCTAAGGTGATTCATGCGACCGGTGAGCTTGAAGCATCGACCAAGCTGCGGGAAGCCGCAGATGTGCTAAACAAAGCACCTAACGCTATCCAATTGCGTTATATGCAGACATTGACCGAAGTGGCGAATGAGCGTACCACCACCATCGTATTTCCTATGCCTGTCGATTTAGTGGAGAAAATCACTGATCCAATAAAAGCGACGCTAAATGAGGCTGCGATTAAGAAAGCGATGAAATCCGATGATTAGCCAGGGTTTCTAGCTGCAATAAAAAAGGCGCCACATCTGTGGTGCCTTTTGAATTTAACGTCGTGTTTAGCAGATGCTAACCATTACTTCTGTGTTGCCGCTTTCATCGGCGCAACGAACTGGGCCAGTGTTTTAAGCATTTCTTCTGGTTGTTCAACGTTGTTTTCAATGATTTTTACAACGGCTGAGCCAGAGATAGCACCGGCAGCGCCTGCTTGAATAGCTTCTTTTACTTGCTCTGGAGCTGAGATACCGAAACCTAGTAGTGCTGGTGGCGCGTCGAACTTGTTCAAACGGTCAAGCAGTGCGGTTACTGGCATGTTTGCTTTAGTTTCAGCGCCAGTTACGCCTGCACGAGAAAGTAGGTAAGTGTAGCCGCCACCAAGTTCTGACACAGATTTAAGCGTTTCGTCGCTTGCTGTTGGTGGTGCAATGAAGATAGGGTGAACGCCAAACTTCTTCGCGGCCGCAACAAACTCACCACTTTCGTTGGTTGGTACGTCTGCAATTAGTACCGAGTCAATACCTGCATTGGCACAACGCTCGTAGAAGTTCTCAATACCACGTGCGTAAACCAAGTTTGCGTACATCAGTAGGCCGATTGGTAGCTCTGGGTATTTCGCGCGGATTTGACCAATAAGATCAAAACACACATCAGGCGTTACTTTAGAATCTAACGCACGAATGTTCGCACCTTGGATTGTTGGGCCATCAGCCAGTGGATCTGAGAATGGGATACCAAGTTCAAGGGCGTCAGCACCTGCTTCAACCAAAGTTTCCATGATCTTAAGAGACTGTTCAGCGTTAGGATCGCCAACCGTTACGAATGGTACAAATGCGCCCTGATTCTTTTCAGCTAAGCGAGTGAAGAGTGATTGATAGCGATCCATTATAGTGCTCCTTTCGCTTCAAGAATGTCATGTACAGTGAAGATGTCTTTATCACCACGGCCAGATAGGTTAACCACCAGCAGTTGCTCTTTCTCAGGTTCCGCTTGAGCCATTTTCAACGCGTGTGCAACGGCGTGAGATGATTCTAGAGCAGGGATAATACCTTCGTTGCGAGCAATTGCTTGGAACGCTTCTAGTGCTTCATCATCGGTTACGTTGTCGTATTCTGCACGGCCAATTGCATTTAGGTGAGCGTGCTGTGGGCCAACTGAAGGGAAGTCTAGACCTGCAGACACAGAGTAAGATTCTTCTACTTGACCATTCTCATCTTGCATTAGTGGCGCTTTCATACCAAAGAAGATGCCAGTCTTGCCGTGTTTTAGTGGCGCGCCGTGTTGGTCAGTATCAATACCTTTACCTGCTGGTTCAACACCAATTAGGCGAACGCTTTCTTCTTCGATGAAATCAGCGAACATGCCGATAGCGTTAGAGCCGCCACCCACACAAGCGATAACTGCATCTGGAAGGCGACCTTCACGTGCAAGAATCTGGTTCTTGGTTTCTTCACCAATCATACGTTGGAAGTCACGAACGATGGTTGGGAATGGGTGAGGACCCGCAGCCGTACCTAGCAGGTAGTGCGCATCTTCATAAGTTGCAGACCAGTCACGTAGAGCTTCGTTACACGCATCTTTCAGTGTTGCTGAACCAGAATGAACCGGGATAACCTCTGCGCCCATTAGCTTCATACGGAATACATTCGGGCTTTGACGCTCAACGTCTTTTGCACCCATGTAAACACGACACTTAAGGCCCAATAGAGCACAAGCAAGAGCCGTCGCTACACCGTGTTGGCCCGCACCTGTTTCAGCGATGATCTCATTTTTGCCCATGCGCTTAGCAAGTAGAGCCTGGCCAAGTACCTGGTTAGTTTTGTGTGCGCCACCGTGAAGTAGGTCTTCACGTTTTAGGTAAAGTTTGGTCTTTGTACCTTTAGTTAGGTTGCGAGTCAGCGTTAGCGCTGTTGGACGACCTGCGTACTCTTGAAGTAGCGTCATGAATTCACTGCGGAATTCAGGATCGGCTTGTGCATCGATAAATGCTTGTTCAAGTTGGTCTAGTGCTGGCACTAGGATCTGCGGTACGTATTGACCACCGTATTCACCGAAGTAGGCATCGAGTTTAGCCATTATGTTATTCCTTCAATTCTATTGGAGTGTCTTCACCCCAAGTCATTTAGTCTTGTTTGAGCTTCGCAAAGGCAAAGCTCACAAATAGGTTTTAGTTTCCGCTTTCTAGCTCTAGTTTTCGCTTTTAGAAGCCAGACTAGTAATTACGAATCGCCGCAAAAGCTCGTCGCAGTTTGCCTGCGTCTTTTTTACCTGGAGCCGATTCAACACCAGAGTTTAGATCTAATCCTAAGCAGCCCAACTTAGCCGCTTGGTTAGCATTTTCTGGGTTTAGACCGCCTGCCAACATGATCGCACTTTGGTTGTTGATCAGGCTCCAATCGAATGCTTGGCCAGTACCGCCTGTTTGAGAGCCCACTTTAGTATCTAGCAGATGACGAGTCACGTTGCTTTCCAGTAATTCCGGTAACGCGCTCTCAGCATCGCAAGAAACACCATAAGCTTTCCAAATTTCAACGCTTTCAGGCAGAGATTGTTTTAGCTCATCAACGTACGTTTGAGACTCATCGCCGTGCAGTTGTATAGCGAACAAACCGAGCTCTGAAACGGTATGAGCTACGTCCGCAACGCTGTGATTTTGGAACACGCCGACGTAGTTCAAAGGTGCACCGCTCATCGTCAAACGAGCCGCTTCAATATCCACATGACGTTTAGACGCTTCAACGAAAATCAGACCACCGAATACCGCGCCTGCTTGGTACGCTTTTGCTGCATCATCGGAGTGGGTTAAACCACAGACCTTGTTTTCACCAAGCGTTACTTTACGAACGGCCAGTTCAAGGTTCTTTTCTGCCATAAGAGAGCTGCCAATTAGGAAGCCATCGGCAAATGTTGAAAGGTCACGTACTTGCTGGTGTGTGTAGATGCCAGACTCTGAAATTACGATTGCATTAGGTGCTAGCTCACGAAGTAGTGGGGCTAGTTCTTTTGTACGATTCAAATCCGTCGACAGGTCACGCAGGTTACGGTTGTTAATGCCGATCACCTTAGCGTTTAAAGCCACTGCGCGGTGCAGCTCTTCTTCATTGCTGACTTCTGTAAGCACACCCATGTTCAGTGAATGAGCAACCTCAGCAAGTGCTTGGTACTCTTCGTCATTCAACACCGATAGCATCAACAAGATCGCATCTGCTGAGTAGTGACGAGCGAGATAAACTTGGTAGGTATCAACCATGAAGTCTTTACACAGGATCGGCTGCTTAGCGATGCTGCGAACCTTTGGTAAAAACTCAAAGTCACCTTGGAAGTACTTTTCGTCGGTCAGCACTGAGATTGCGTTAGCGTGGTTGTTATAAACCGATGCAATGTAGTCCAAGTCAAAGTCGTCACGGATCAAACCTTTCGACGGTGATGCCTTTTTACATTCAGTAATGAAAACCGTTTGTTCGCCACTCAGTGCCTCGTAAAAACTGCGGTCTGAGTTGGTTAAAGCGGCTTTGAACTCGTCAAGAGGCTGAGCTTGCTTACGCGCTTCAACCCACTGGTATTTATCACGAACGATTTTTGCTAATACTTCCGCCATTTCAGCTTCTTTAACTGAAACGTGGGTCGACAGTTTATCGGTAGTCTGTGTCATGTTCTTTGTCTCAATTCGTCGTTCGTTAGGCGTGCGCTGCAAGCTTTTGTACAAGCTCGTACGCTTTGCCAGAATTCATCGCATCAATGGCTTGTTGTGCGTTAGCTTTTAGGTCTTCGTGACCAAATAGACGCATTAGCAGAGCAACGTTCACGGCTACTGCGCCAACTTGGGCTTCAGTGCCTTTGCCCGTCAGGATATTGGTTGTGATGGCTTTGTTTTCTTTTGGCTCGCCACCCTTGATAGCTTCAAGAGGGTGAGTGTTCAAACCAAAGTCTGCCGGTGTCACAGTGTATTCGTGAATCGCACCGTCTTTGATTTCTGCAACCATGGTTTCGCCGTGGATAGCCACTTCATCAAGGCCGCTACCGTGAACAACTGCTGCGCGCTTCATACCCATTTGCAACATGGTTTCCGCGATAGGGCGCACTAGCTCTTTGCTGTAAACACCCATTAGCTCGATGTTAGGGCGAGCAGGGTTAATCAGTGGGCCAAGGATGTTGAAGATGGTGCGCGTTTTCATGGTTTGACGAACAGGCATCGCGTGACGTACACCACCGTGGTATTGAGGAGCAAATAGGAACGCTACACCTAATTCATCGACAGCTGTACGAGTGTCTTCTGCTGTCATTGCTAGGTTGATGCCAAACGAATCCAGTAGGTCAGAAGAGCCTGATTTGCTCGATACACTGCGGTTACCGTGTTTTGCAACTTTTAAACCACAAGCAGCGGCAACAAATGCTGAAGTCGTCGAAATATTAATGGTGTTGTGACCATCGCCACCGGTACCAACGATGTCTGCAAAATCGTAATCAGGGCGTGGGAACGGGTTTGCATTGGCAAGCAGTGCTTTTGCCGCACCAGCGATTTCTTCAGGCGTCTCGCCTTTGATTTTCAGAGCAGTTAGTGCAGAAGCCATCAGGATTGGGTCTAGTTCACCCTTGATGATAACGTCGAATAACTGTTGGCTTTCTTCTTGAGTAAGAGACTGCTGTTCGTAAAGTTTATTAATCTGTTCCATGATCGTTTCCTAGTTAGTCTTTTTATCAAGAGTGGCCTTCTTCTCAAGGCAGAGAGGTTTCTCAAGTGCCCATTCGATAGCGTTCGCTAGAAGCGTTGCACCGTAGGTTGTCATAATTGATTCTGGGTGGAATTGGAATCCACATACTTTGTCTTGTTCTTGAACCACAGACATGACCAAACCATCGACTTCAGCCGTTACCGTTAGGCTATCAGATACATGCGTAGCAACCAGAGAGTGGTAGCGAGCAATAGCCAGTGGAGAAGGTAAGCCTTGGTAAGTCGCATGATTTTGATGTTCCATCATCGATACCTTACCATGAATGATTTCGCCTGCGCCTGCAACGGTGCCGCCATAAGCTTCAACGATAGCTTGGTGACCTAAACAGATACCAATCATTGGCACTTTACCTTTTAGCAACTGAATTAGTTCAGGCATGCAGCCCGCGTCTGCTGGAGCGCCAGGACCTGGTGAAAGTAGGGCAACAGGGTTGTCTAGTTCGTTGATTGCCGCTTCCACAACCTTTGCAGAGATGTTGTTACGGTAAATCTTTACGTTGTGACCCAATGAGCGGAATTGGTCGACAAGGTTGTAAGTGAACGAGTCGAAGTTATCGATGAATACAATATCAGCCATGATTACGACTCCTTCTTGTTAGAGATGTTTTTAGTGTGTGCTGCTTGAATTGCTGAGATAACCGCTTGAGCTTTGCCGCGAGTCTCATCCGCTTCAGCTTGTGGGTCTGAATCGAACACCACGCCAGCGCCAGCTTGTACTTGTGCTACACCATCTTCAACGTACGCAGAGCGAATTACGATACAAGTATCTAACGTGCCTTCACCTGTTAGGTAACCCACCGCGCCACCGTAGCTACCACGACGTGTTTTTTCTACATCACGGATAAGCTGCATTGCACGGATTTTTGGTGCGCCTGTTAGCGTGCCCATGTTCATACAAGCTTGGTAAGCGTGTAGGGCATCTAAATCTTCACGTAGCTGACCAACAACACGAGAAACCAAGTGCATCACATGGCTGTAGCGGTCAACTTTCAGTAAATCTGCTACGTGGCGAGTGCCTGCTTCGGCAATGCGTGCAACGTCGTTACGCGCTAGGTCGACAAGCATCATGTGTTCTGCGTTCTCTTTCTTGTCGGTACGCAGTTCAAGCTCAATACGGCTGTCTAGGTCGAAATCGATTTGGCCATCAGGACGCTTACCACGACGACGAGTACCAGCAATTGGGTAGATCTCAATTTGGTTGGTTTCAGTTTCGTATTTCAGCGCACTTTCTGGAGAAGCGCCGAACAGAGTAAACAGCTCATCTTGCATGTAGAACATGTAAGGGCTTGGGTTACTTTGTTTAAGTTCTTTGTAAGCTGCCAGTGGAGCTGGGCAAGGAAGCGTGAAGCGGCGTGATGGTACGACTTGGAACACATCGCCTTTTACTACGTACTCTTTTAAGTCACGAACGGTTTGACAGAAGTCTTCGTCTGATACGCTTGGTACTGCTTCCACGTTGTCTAATGGTGTAACTTCCGTGATTGCTTTCAGTGACTGACATTGCGTTTGAATCTCAGCTAAACGCTCGGTTAATTGTGCTTTGATGCTGTCGTCTTGAGCGAATAAGCTTGCGTGAAGTAGGCCTTGGTTTTCCTGGTGGTCGAAACGAAGCAGGGTTTCAGCGACGTAGAAAACAAAGTCAGGGCAGTTATTGGTTGCCTCAGCATCACCTAGTGGTTCAAAGTTCGCTACGATGTCGTAAGCGAATAGACCAGCCATAAACAATGCATGTTTGTTACCAGCGTCTTGCTCAAAGCTGTGCTGAACCAAACGCAGTGCATCGAAAGAAGAGGCTTCTCTTAAGCGGGAGTCTTCGTCCAGTTCGTTACTAGGCTCAACAAAAATGAGCGTCAAAACGTTATCAGTAAGGTCAGATTTGATCTCTGCTTTTACGTTTTGAGTTAGGTGTTCGATAAGCGCTTGACCGTTTTTAGTCAGGGCTTGAAAGGTTACTTCATGTTCGCGGCATACGATGCGAACAGCAGAGTCGATAAGGAGTAGGCTTGTCAGGTTCTGTTTAGATTCAATCTCAGCAGATTCCAACAGCAAACTGTCCGTTTTGTTTTCACACAAGGTATGGAAAACACTGGTTGGATCTTGCGAGTAAGGAACTGAAGTATTGATGACCTCAATAGTTCCCAGCTTTTTGATTTCAATGGCCTTGTTCACAAGACCTCCTTTATGATTCTTTAAATTTCCTGCCGTACATAGTCGCATAAAGATACCTTTCACCCAATCTAGAATATGGTCAATTCGATGATTTGTTAGTCAGTTGAATGTGAGATGTTCGACAAATTAAAAAGCCCGCTATGGAAGCGGGCTTAGTGATAACTTTTTTATAAACAAACTGTTTAATTAGAAGTATACGTTAGCCCACCAAGAACTTGTCCAAGTGCGCCACCAATTAAGCTCTGAACTTGCTTCTACTGAAGAAAGTTCTAAAACTTTATCTTTATGGTCTTGGTTAAATTCTTGTAACATGGTGAACCTATCAAATGTGATACTTCGTATTTGTGTACTAGTTAACTAGTTTTCTGCTTGCGGGTCAAGTGTGTTGACACAAATATAACGATAAAAATTGAAAACAATGAAAAAGAATATATGAGAATTGATCTACATAGTCATACAACAGCCTCAGATGGCCGACTTACTCCACCTGAGCTAATTGACCGAGCGCTGAGCTTTAACATCGAAGCGCTAGCGATTACAGATCATGATACGACTGATGGGCTTGCTGAAGCGCGCAACTATATTGCGGATAACAATCTTCCAATTCAGCTGATCAACGGCATCGAAATTTCCACCGTATGGCAAAACAAAGATATCCATATTGTTGGTTTAAACGTTGACCCTGAGTCCCCAGAGCTGAAAGCTCTCATTGAACAACAGAAGCAGCACCGTATTGGCCGTGCAGAACTGATTGCTCGGCGCCTTGAAAAAGCAACCCGTGAAGGGGTGCTAGAAGAGGTGAAGTTGATTGCTGGCGATGCACCGATCACCCGCGCTCACTTTGCTAAATGGTTGGTTGATAACGGCTACGCGAAAACCATGCAGCAAGTATTCAAGAAGTTCCTAACACGTAATAACCCAGGTTATGTGCCGCCAACTTGGTGTTCAATGAGTGATGCTGTCACAGCCATTCACGCCGCTGGTGGGCAAGCGGTATTAGCGCACCCAGGGCGATATGGCTTTACCGCTAAGTGGGTTAAGCGTCTATTGACTGCGTTTGTTGAAGCAAAAGGTGACGCGATGGAAGTGGCGCAACCGCAGCAAGCACAACAAGAACGACGCACTCTTGCCGATTATGCTATACAATACAAACTATTAGCCTCCCAAGGCAGTGACTTCCATTATCCATCTCCTTGGATGGAACTTGGACGTAATCTCTGGCTACCTTCTGGGGTCGAAGAAGTATGGAAAGATTGGGAGTTTCAAACAGTTTCACCATCAGATAACGATGACAGTATCTAGGTGAAGCAGCTCCTTCTGATGATAGAGTCGAGAGATTCGATAACGAGGATCAATAATGAGCCAGTTTTTTTATGTACACCCAGATAACCCACAAGCACGTTTAATCAACCAAGCGGTTGCGATTGTTCGTAACGGCGGTGTAGTGGTTTATCCAACCGACTCAGGCTATGCGCTGGGTTGTCAGCTTGAGAACAAACAAGCACTAGAACGTATTTGTAAGATTCGTCGTATCGACGACAAGCATAACTTCACTCTGTTATGTCGTGACTTGTCTGAACTGTCACTGTATGCCCGAGTAGACAACGTTGCTTTTCGTCTGCTGAAGGCTCATACGCCAGGTGCTTACACGTTTATTTTTAAAGCGACCAAAGAAGTGCCAAAGCGTTTGATGAACGCGAAACGTAAAACCATTGGTATTCGTGTACCAGACAACAAGATCGCTCTAGACCTGTTAGAAGCGATGGGTGAGCCATTGATGTCTACGTCTCTTATTTTACCGGGTAATGAGACAACAGAGTCGGATCCAGAAGAAATTCGCGACAGTCTAGAACACGCTGTTGATGTTATTTTGAATGGTGGCTACTTAGGTGAACAACCGACCACAGTGATTGACTTCAGCGACGATGATGCTGTCATTCTACGCCGTGGTGCCGGTGATCCAGCGCCGTTTGAATAATCGCATTACTGGTTAACAGTCTGTAACGATACAGAGCGCCTACCATAAGTAAATAACAAGTGCTTTTTGGTAGGTAATTTGCGATAATACGCGACCGCGATTTGGTCGCGAAAAATTCATTCGACGTCTGTGAAGACGACAATTAGGTAGAAAAGAGTAAATGAGCGAAAAATTACAGAAGGTTTTAGCGCGAGCTGGTCACGGTTCTCGTCGTGAACTAGAAGGTTTAATCAAATCTGGCCGTGTAAGTGTTAACGGGCAAGTTGCGAAACTGGGCGAACGTCTTGAAGACGAAAACTCAGTGATCCGTATCGATGGCCATACTGTTTCAGGCAAAGCGTCTGAAGAAGTGGTTTGTCGTGTACTTGCTTACTACAAGCCTGAAGGTGAGCTATGTACTCGTCATGATCCTGAAGGTCGCCGCACAGTTTTCGATCGTCTACCTAAGATCCGTGGTTCTCGTTGGATTTCGGTTGGTCGTCTTGATGCGAACACGTCTGGTCTTTTGCTTTTCACTACTGATGGTGAACTTGCAAACCGTCTAATGCACCCAAGCCGTCAGGTTGAGCGTGAATACCTAGTACGTGTATTTGGTGAAGTTACTGAGCAGAAGGTTAAGAACCTTGTGCGCGGTGTTGAACTAGAAGACGGCATGGCTCGTTTCGAAGATGTGGTTTACGCTGGTGGTGAAGGTATGAACCATACTTTCTACGTAGCGATTAACGAAGGTCGTAACCGTGAGGTTCGTCGTCTTTGGGAATCACAAGAAACAACAGTAAGCCGCCTGAAACGTGTACGTTACGGTGATATCTACCTTGATAAGAAACTGCCTCGTGGTGGTTGGAAAGAGCTAGATCTTCAAGAAGTAAACTACCTGCGTGAGCTTGTAGAACTTAAGCCTGAGAAAGAGACACTGTTGGACCTTGATCCTTCAAACACTTCTCGTAAGCGTGAGCGTTCTCGTAGCCAGAAAATTCGTCGCGCTGTTAAGCGTCACGAAGAGCGCGCAAATGCACCAAAAGGCCGTAGCAATCAAGCTAAACGTAAGAAGCCAGCTACTCGTGGTACTACAACACCTGATACAGGTCGCAGCGCTCCAGCAGCAAAAGGCAAGCCTCAAGCGAACAAAAGCAAGCCAAAGACAAACAACGGTCGTCCGGCTAAACCAGCTAAGCCAAGAACTCGTCAGTAATGATGTAAGTTCTCAAGCTTAAAGCTTTATTGTCTTAAAGCACTGAATACTAAAAAACCTGCTCATTGAGCAGGTTTTTTTACGTCTGAAGAAATAGAAGATGGGGGATGCGAGTAATCGAGTAGCGAAAATATGCTGCCATAAACGACAGTATGCGTGCCTTTCGTGTACGCGCACTTATAATCCGATCGTATCTCGTATCTCGTATCTCGTATCTCGTATCTCTTCTACTTATGATTCGAAAAGTTGTCACCCTTCGCCAAGCGGTCATAAAGCACCACGTTCACAGATGCTGCGAGGTTCATGCAGCCATTGGTTGGTACGTAAATCGTGTCTCGGCAGAAGTCAGTGATCTCTTTCTTCAAGGTACCATCTTCAGGACCAAAAATATAAAACGCGCGTGGTGGGTGTTTGTAATCCGGTAGAGGTTTCGCACCTTCAATCAGATCAACGGCCACAGGCACGCAGCCTACTGGAATAATGTCTTTCAGCTCTTCAACACCGATCAGTGGCAGTTCTAAGTGCTTCTCTTTGGTGTCGGTGTGGAATTTTCGCGCATGATCGTAGCGTGTGCCTGTATAGAACACAGAGTTAGCGCCGTAGCAGCCAGCCGCTCGCATTACAGAGCCTACGTTTTCAGGCGTCTTTGGGTTAACTAGGCCAATGCAGGCATAGCCTTTAGATTGTGTGTCTGTTTTTGCTTTGGTCATATCAATGAATATAAAGTTGATAATGAAAGAGAGTGCTCATGCAGGTACGTAGCGTGATAAAAATAGCCGAGCAAGTGGCTCGGCTAGATTTTTAACTCGTTTACATGAGTGCTTGTTTACTCATGAAGTTGAGCGTCAGCGGTCGAACTAGTCGCGCTTCCACAGCATGTGACAGAACTTATGCTCTGGGTCACGGCTGATTAGCATGCGAGCAAATACGTCGTCTAGAACGTCATCAGCTTCATTCACAAGACCAATGCGCACTTCTGCGTAGATTTCTTTGTCGACTTCAAAGCCAACATGTTCAACCCAATCATCACCTGTTTCAACAAGCTCTGCAGCGCCACGGTCTTCAAACTGAGCCGTGAATAGAATCACATCTGCAGGTTCAAGGTTATCGGGTGCCATCTCTAGGAAGATGTCGTATGCAGTATCAATTGCGTCGTCATAAGACATTAGGTCGTTAGCTTCGGTCATAATAAGTATCTTAGCTTGCGCGGTTCATGTATTTACGTTCAGCAGTGTTTACTACTACTTTGTCGCCAGTCGCGATGTATTCAGGTACTTGGATAGTAAGACCTGTAGAAAGACGAGCAGGCTTAGTACGAGCAGACGCTGATGCACCTTTGATTGAAGGGTCAGTCTCTTCGATAACTAGCTCAACAGATGTTGGTAGCTCAAGTGTTGCAGCGTTGCCGTCGATAAGGATAGCGTACATGCCTTGAGTGTCTTCGTTGATGAACAGTAGTTCGTCTTCGATAGTTTCACCGTTGAAGATGAATTGTGTGTAATCTTCGTTGTCCATGAAGATGTACTCGTTGCCATCAACGTAAGAGAACATTACTGCACGCTTAGTTACGTCGATAGTTTCAACGATTTCGTCAGCCTTGTGGCGAACTTCAGTTTTTACGCCAGTTGCTACGTCGTTACCACGGAAACGGTAAATCTTTTGACCGCCGCGGCCACCTGGTGTTGTTACTTCGATATCTTTAACAATGACTGTTTTGCTTTCTACAGTGATAGCAAAACCTTTTTTAATTTCACTTGCTCTAGGCATTTTGTGTTTGTCCTTAGTGGGTCTATTCGCTGATTATATCTCGGAGATGCTATAAATAGGAATAGCTTGAATCATAAAGTCACCTAAGCGATCATAGAGTCACAGTTAAATCATGATTTTATTTGCCGAAACGACCTATGCAGTTACCTGTTATTGACCCTACACAGCCTTTTCAACCTGAATTCCAACCTGTGGTTAACGATCTGATTACCTTCTTAAAAGGTGGGCTAGGTTCTAATCTTCACAGTGTCTATATTTATGGCAGTGTTGCTCGTAAGCAAGCCGTAGCTGGTCGCTCAAATCTTGATGTGGTTGTGGTGACACACCGTCCGTTCCCTGAACAGCGAACTACGCTGTTAAACACTATTAAATGGCGTTTTCAAAAGAGCTTTCCTCAAGTCACTCAGGTGGCAATAAAGACCACTTTGGTGAGTGACGTTGTCGATTTCGATAACATCTTCACATGGGGCTTTATGCTCAAGCACCTGTCGGTGTGTGTATACGGTGAAGATCTATCAGACTGTTATGGTGATTTTGAAACCAGTTGGGAAATTGCCAAGCATTGGAATATGGACGTCGAGAACTGGTTAGCGGTATATCGAAACAAAATTGCGCGAGCAGCAACGCCTGAGCAGCAAGTTGCAGCGCAAGTGATCATCGCTAAGAAACTGCTACGAGCGAGTTACTCTTTGGTGATGTACCGTGACAAGTCTTGGTTCGATAATCCTGTCGAGTGTGGTCAGCAGTTCCTGAAATATCATCCAGATAGAGAAGTTGAAATTCAAAGACTGGGTATTTTACTTTCAGGTCGACCGATTCCGAAACGTTCAGTGATCGGCATTCTAGATGGGTTTGGGGAATGGCTGGTTAAGCAGTATCAGAAAACTGAATTTCGAATAGGGTAAAGCTTCATACTCTACAGATATAAAAAAGCAGAGCGAATTGAACATTCCTCTGCTTTTTTGTTCTGATTAAACTCAGACAAAAATCTTAGAATAAACCTAATTGCTGCCCGCTAACTCTCTCAAAATCTAATCCAATAAAAGGCAAAATCGCTTCAGCTACCGGCTTAATCTGTTTATCGATGTAATGCTGATAATCGATACCACTCTTCAAATACTCTTTAGGCTCTGGGCCATTCAAGGTAATCAAGTATTCAATACGTCCTTTGTTTTGGTATTGAAGTGGGCGTCCTAGTTTTGCATTGACCTCATCTGCCATTCTGGCTGCTCGAACTTGTGGTGGAATGTTCTTTTGATACTCATGCAGCTTGCGGCGCAAACGCTTCTGGTAAACCAGTAAATCGTCATGTTTACCTGCTGAAGTTTCATCAACAAACTGTCTGACGTAGTCGGTCGGATCTTGGTCGTGAAAGACCATCTCATACAAGGTTTGTTGGAACTGCTGTGCTAGCGGTGTCCAGTCTGTTCGTGCACTTTCAAGCCCTTTGAAAATGATCTTCTCTTGGTCACCATGATTGATTAAGCCTGCGTAGCGCTTCTTCGAACCGGTTTCCGAACCACGAATGGTTGGCATCAGGAATTTGCGATAGTGGGTCTCGTATTCTAATTCAAGAATTGAAGTCAGGTTATAGGCATCTTTAAGGTGATTAGTCCACCAGTTGTTGATATAGGCCACTAGTTGATGGCCGATCTCGTCGGCTTGTTCTTGGTCATAACTGCCATTGAGGGAAACGAAAGTCGAGTCGGTATCCCCATAAATCACTTGGTAGCCCTTGTCTTCGATCAGAACTTTGGTTTGCTTCATGATCTCATGGCCACGCATCGTGATTGATGACGCCAACCTTGTATCAAAGAAGCGGCAACCAGATGAACCTAACACGCCATAGAAAGAGTTCATGATGATCTTAATGGCTTGAGAGAATGCTTTCTCGTTGTTCTTCTTTGCAACGTCACGTGCAGCCCAAAGGTTTTCGATCATCTCTGGCAAGAAGTGTTTGGTACGGTGAAATTGTCCACCGCGAAAACCATCAACGGCTTGGTCTTCTGCTGGGCCGATTTCCAACTTCAACCCTTCGATTAGCCCCATAGGGTCAATCAAAAACGAGCGAATGATGGACGGGTACAGGCTCTTGAAGTCGAGCACTAGTACCGAGTCATAAAGATTAGGTATGGAGTCCATCACGTAGCCACCGGGGCTCGCAATCCAGTTCTCAGGCTCCAGGTTAGGGGCAACATAACCTGCTCTGTGAATCTGAGGTAAGTATAAATTGGTAAAGGCTGCAACAGAGCCGCCAACACGGTCTAGCTCAACTCCGGTCAAGCGAGAGCGCTCAATAACAAAATCGAGTAGGTGAGTGCGTTCGAAGATTCGATTTACCAACACACAGTCTTGCAGATTGTACTTAGCCAATGAGGGCTTATCGAACTTGAACATTCGATTAATCTCATCCATGCGGTCATGAACGTTATGGATATCTTTCCCTTCACCAAGCAGTTCGCGAGAGACAGACTCAAGCGACCAGGAGCGAAAGTGATAGGTGGCCGTTTTCAACATGTCGATGCCATCCAAAACGACACGTCCAGGAATGGTTATGAAGCCTTGTTGGTTTTGTGCTGAGCTGCGGAAGAAGCTAGGTTGGTTATCCCGACCAATGCTGAGCTTCACCTCGTTCCATTCTGCACGCTTGTGTAGTAGCCTAAAATCGAAGTCAATGACGTTCCAGCCAATGATGATGTCTGGGTCAAATTCAGAGAACCACGAAATCATCGCTTCAAGCAGCGCTTTTTCATTCGAAACCCATTGGATATTGGTTTCAGCTTGTTGAGGCTCGCCAATCATAATCACTCGGCTATCCATTGGACTGTCTAAGCCAATGGAGTAGAGCACGCCTTTCTCTGAACATTCAATATCCAGAGAAACCATCGATAATGTTGGTAAGTAATTGCCCGCTCTGCACTTGGCATTGGAGACTCGACGATGCTGATTCTTTTGCACAGCCGTGCCAGTAAACTCGATACTTCCCTTGATAAAACGTTCCATTAGGAATCGATCCGCAAGGCGAATATCGCTCTCAAAAGTCTGGATTTCTTCGTTGTTAAAGGCTTGTGCTAACCCAAAGCTGCTTCTCGATAGTGTTGTATAACAAGCCGCGAGAGGGGTTTGCTCGAAAGTTGCGAGCTCAAGAGGTTTAAACTGGCACTCAATGGACTCTTTGGCTGCAATCGACTCGCATGCGGCTACATCAGATTGAGCAACAAAAAACACTGGCTTTTCGTTTTGAATAGTCAGAAGAGTAGGGCCTTCCGGTGTGTTTAACCACAAGTCGATTTGTGTGCGCCCTGAAAAATCTCTCGCCTGTCTTGTAAGTACAAAGCCTTGCTGAATATCCAATGTAATAACCTATTGATACGGGGGAGTGAATACTACCATCTAGCGCCAGATTACGCACAATAGGCTGCAAAGATAGTCATTAAATACTCGTTAGTAGCAGTAAATAACGGGACTCTGTAAGCAAAAAAGTGAAATTGTCGAGAATGGCCATTTAATGGTATTGAAAATATCTTTATCTTATGTAATTTTATTGGGTGTTGTTTTAACTAGTTGATTTTTAGTGAAAGCTTGTGTTTTTAGCGTACCTTTTTATAAATAAGTACTTGCTAAAGTTAGTGTTTCAGCACATATTCAACAGAGCTTTTCTTTAGTAATTAAGTTAAGATGTACTCAATGCTGCGATCCACTGTTCCTTTGTCCGATTGTTTCAAACAGATGAAACGACACAGTGGTTGCAGAGCCAATTAATAGTGTGGAGATACAAGTTTGATAAATGTTTTCCTTGTAGATGATCACGAGCTGGTTCGCACAGGGATACGACGTATTATTGAAGACGTCCGTGGAATGAACGTAGCAGGGGAAGCTGAAAGCGGTGAAGATGCTGCAAAATGGTGTCGTACTAACAATACTGACGTTATTTTGATGGATATGAATATGCCTGGTATTGGTGGCTTAGAAGCAACCAAGAAGATCTTGCGTTTCAACCCTGATGTTAAAATCATCGTTTTAACTGTTCATACGGAAAATCCGTTTCCAACTAAAGTGATGCAAGCCGGAGCTGCTGGTTACCTTACTAAAGGTGCAGGTCCGGATGAAATGGTCAATGCAATTCGTGTGGTCAACAGCGGCCAACGATACATTTCACCAGAAATTGCGCAGCAGATGGCTTTGAGCCAATTCTCGCCTGCGTCTGAAAATCCATTCGCAGACTTATCTGAACGTGAACTTCAAATCATGATGATGATTACCAAAGGTCAGAAAGTGACGGATATTTCAGAACAACTCAATCTAAGTCCTAAGACAGTGAATAGTTACCGCTACCGTTTGTTCAGCAAACTGGATATCAGTGGCGATGTAGAGCTAACGCACTTAGCGATTAGACATGGAATGTTAGATACTGAGACCCTTTAACACTGAGATCGTATAGTGACCAACTTGTTTGACTCAGTCTCATTCCTCAAGACAGTAACCGCGCAGCCCGGCGTTTATAGAATGTATAACGCTGAGGCTGTCGTTATTTACGTCGGTAAAGCAAAGAACCTCAAAAAACGCCTTTCTAGTTATTTCCGTAAAAAAGTCGACAGTGAAAAAACACGCGCTTTAGTCAGCAACATCGACAAGATCGATGTCACTGTAACGCACACGGAAACCGAAGCTCTTATCCTTGAGCATAACTACATCAAGCAGTACCTGCCAAAATACAACGTGCTCCTGCGTGATGATAAGTCGTACCCTTATATTTTTATTAGTGGTCACAAGCATCCTCGTTTATCGATGCATCGTGGAGCTAAAAAGAAAAAAGGTGAATACTTTGGTCCTTACCCTGACTCCGGCGCTGTGCGTGAGACGCTACACCTAATCCAAAAAATCTTCCCCGCTCGCCAATGTGAAGACACGGTTTATGCCAACAGAACTCGCCCTTGCTTGATGTATCAGATTGGTCGTTGCGCTGCGCCATGTGTCAGCTCAATCATTTCTGATGAAGAGTATAGCGAACTGGTCGACTATGTTCGTTTGTTCCTGCAAGGAAAAGATAAGTTAGTGCTTGAAACGCTTATCGAGAAGATGGACACAGCAAGCCGTGAGCTCCGCTTTGAGCAAGCTGCGACTTTCCGAGATCAGATCCAAGCGATTCGACGAGTACAAGAGCAGCAATATGTATCTGACGATTCCATGGAAGATATGGATGTGCTTGGCTTTGCACAAGAAAATGGTGTGGCGTGTATTCATATCTTGATGATTCGCCAAGGTAAAGTCTTGGGCAGCCGAAGTCATTTTCCAAAGATCCCAAACAATACAGTGCGTGAAGAGGTTTTCTCTAGCTTCTTAAGCCAGTATTACTTAGCCCATAATGAGGCTAGAACCATTCCAACTCGTTTGATTCTGAATGCGGATTTGATGGAAGACGTCACTCCTATTCAGGAAGCTTTATGTGAAGTGGCGGGTCGTAAGATCCATTTTAATACTAATCCTTCTGGCGTTCGTGGTCGCTACCTTAAGCTATCGAATACCAATGCGTTAACGGCGATTACTACCAAGATTAACCACAAGATGACGATTAATCAGCGTTTCAAAGAGCTTCAAGAAGTGCTGTCGATGGATGCGATTAAGCGCATGGAATGTTTCGATATCAGTCATACCATGGGTGAAAGCACCATCGCATCTTGTGTGGTGTTCAACCAAGAAGGCCCTGTTAAGCCCGAGTATCGTCGTTACAACATCACAGGCATTACCGGTGGTGATGACTATGCAGCAATGGCTCAGGCGCTTGAGAGGCGTTATTCGAAGCAGCTTGATGTTGATAAGATCCCTGACATTATCTTTATCGATGGTGGTAAAGGTCAACTCAACCGCGCTCATGAGATTATCTCTCAATATTGGGGAGATTGGCCGTTCAGACCGAGAATGATGGGTATCGCCAAAGGCGTGACGCGTAAACCTGGTTTAGAAACTCTCATTACCCTTGAAGGTGAAGAGTTTAATTTGCCAAGTGATGCACCAGCCTTGCACCTTATTCAGCATATTCGTGATGAGAGCCATAATCATGCGATTGCAGGGCATAGAGCGAAGCGCGGTAAAACGCGTCGAACCAGTGCCTTGGAAGGAATTGAAGGGATAGGACCCAAGCGTCGCCAAGCTTTGCTGAAATACATGGGTGGCTTACAAGAACTCAAGCGTGCAACTGTTGAAGAAATAGCCAAAGTGCCGGGCATTAGTCATTCTTTGGCAGAAAACATTTATCAAGCATTGAAACAATAGTAAAAATCCCGCACCATTAAAGCGCAATTAATAAGAGCCCAATAATATGCGTTTGAATATACCTAACATTTTGTCCTTACTGAGACTATTTTTGATCCCAGTATTCGTTGTTGTTTTTTACCTACCTTACCAATGGGCTCCTTTTGCTGCTGCGATGGTTTTTTGGGTAGCGGGTTTTACTGATTGGTTAGATGGCATGCTTGCTCGTAAGCTAGGGCAAACATCTCGTTTTGGTGCCTTTATTGACCCAGTCGCAGACAAAGTACTGGTTGCGACGGCTCTTATTTTAATTACCGAGCATTACCACTCAATTTGGGTCACTATCCCAGCTGTGACCATGATAGCTCGCGAGATCATCATCTCTGCACTTCGTGAATGGATGGCTGAAATCGGTAAACGTGCAAGCGTAGCGGTTTCTTGGGTCGGTAAAGTTAAGACGGTTTCTCAGATGTTTGCGTTGTGGGTGCTTATCTGGCGCTATGACGATTGGATGATTTGGGTTGGCTACATTGCTCTCTACGTTGCAACGATTCTAACCTACTGGTCGATGGCACAATACTTAATGGCTGCCAAAGACGATTTGTTAGACGAAAAACACCATTGATGAAGAAGCGAGCTAAGGCTCGCTTTTTTGATCTTTAACCTAAGGTCAAATAATCAATACTGGATATCTAATGTGATATAGATCTCTTTTGAATAGCCGATACACGGTGTGTTTTGCACATAAAGTCAGCTATTTAGCCCGTTTAGTATGAAATCTATTCAAACGAATTAAAAATACAAAAATATTATTGACTCATCCGCTCGAATCCGTAGAATGCATCCCGTACCCAAGAGGATGGCAATGAGCGATTCGATTGGAGTTACTAAGGCGCCTTGGCAGAGTGGCTATGCAGCGGATTGCAAATCCGTGGACCTCGGTTCGACTCCGGGAGGCGCCTCCATTATCTCTCTTGTTTAAGAGAAGAATAATGAAATGCGACACTAGCTCAGCTGGTAGAGCGCAACCTTGCCAAGGTTGAGGTCACGAGTTCGAACCTCGTGTGTCGCTCCAAATTTTGTATGTTGATTGGCGTCAACATAAGATGGTGTTTTACTTTTCAGTAATCGGCATCGCAATAAAGAATTGCGTGCCCTGGTGGTGGAATTGGTAGACACAAGGGATTTAAAATCCCTCGACGTTCGCGTTGTGCCGGTTCAAGTCCGGCCCGGGGCACCATCTACAAGTCTTTATCTCGATAAAGCAAATGCGACACTAGCTCAGCTGGTAGAGCGCAACCTTGCCAAGGTTGAGGTCACGAGTTCGAACCTCGTGTGTCGCTCCAATTTGAAAAGCCCGAACAGAAATGTTCGGGCTTTTTCTATTTCTGCTTTACGGTTTTGTTCCAATCTGATTCTAGGTCACGAGTTGACCCCGTGTCCTAGCCGGCCGCGTCGTTCCAATTTGAAAAAGGCTCGTCAGAAATGACGGGCCTTTTTTGCTTTTGAAACATACTAAAGTAATTTGAGACATCAGGTCACGAGTTGACCCCATGTCCTAGCCGGCCGCGTCGTTCCAATTTGAAAAAGGCTCATCAGAAATGATGAGCCTTTTTCGCATCTGAAACACACTAATGCTATTTGAGACATCAGGTCACGAGTGACCCCGTGTCCTAGCCGGCCGCGTCGCTCCAAATTGAAAAGCCCGAACAGAATGTTCGGGCTTTTTCTATTTCTGCTTTACGGTTTTGTTCCAATCTGATTCTAGGTCACGAGTTGACCCCGTGTACCTAGCCGGCCGCGTCGTTCCAATTTGAAAAATGCTCATCAGAAATGATGAGCCTTTTTCGCATCTGAAACACACTAAAGCTATTTGAGACATCAGGTCACGAGTTGACCCCGTGTACCTAGCAAGCCGCGTCGATCCAAAGTGAGAAACCCGAATCGAAATGTTTGGGCTTTTTGGTTTCTGTCGTCAGCTTATCCATATCAGCATTCTTCTTGTTCGAACCCGTAATCAAACTTCATTTCTATCACTTAGCCTTTAAAAGCGAGATTCCCTATGAGCTCGTCCCTCGCGCTAGGGAATGACGAAGGAGGTTGCAGCTTCAAAGTCTTTTATCAGAGCGTGTTACATTCGCTGACATCCGTGTGAGGAACGAATGGCTCTGGAGCTATTTATCGTAGGCTTATAAGAAAATCGTTGTTTGAGTCTAACTATGTAAAAACTCGCTTGAAGAGATTCCCTATGAACTCGTTCCTCGTACTAGAGAATGACGTGATGCGTGCAGGTGATGCACTTTTCACTCCCTTATCGTGTACTGAACTTTTCTGGTTGCAGTGTAAGGTTCGTTATGAGGTCGCCTCCAGCTCTAAGGAATGATGCAAGCATTAAGCTTTGAACTCCCACTAGTAACATTTGTATACCCACACCGTCATCCTCGGGCGTGAGGGACGAACGAACCGGGGATCTCGCTCTTATGCTCTATATTGGTGATATTTAGAGCAACCCCTAACTCGCTGCGTGTATTAATTAAGCAATTATTAAAAACTATTGATAGTTCGTTTCACTTTATGTTACTTTCCCGCGCAATCTCGGAACGGCCGATGTTCAAAAAGAGCCGCGATTGCTTTCTGGGGGATACGCGTAATGACCATTCTTGCTGATTGGGACATTACGTAGGGTAGGTATCGGCTAGTCCTTTAGCTGATAGACGGGATACTTATGGCGCAGTTCGCCATGCTAATGGGAAACCCAACATTGAACATACTAACTACAACATTGCTAATCAGCTCTGCATTTCCAAAGGGACCAGCTCCTCATAGCTGCCCGATCCTGCAAAAATGTCCAATTCTTCAAAACAGTAGCATTACTGAACCTTGAGCTCGCGCTAACAATTTGTCACTGTCTTAAGGCAGCTTAATTTCGTATTCGTCGTTTGACTTATGCGGGCGTACAGCTATATCTCATTTCTAGACAATATGCGTATTTCATTAAGAACTCTTGTTAATCGAGAGGGCTGGTGTGTATTTGCGTTTGCTGGAGGTGAGTATGAACATATTCAAGGGAATTTTTATGACTACCGCCTTTGAAGTCGATATCAACACTATCGCAAATTCATTTTCAACTATGGTTCCTATCGTAGAGGGTACCTATGACCTAACACCTGATGCTATTTTGCTTGAGCAAGAGCAGCACGAATCAGATGTTCGCTCATACCCAAGACGTCTACCAATTGCTATCAAGCGAGCATGCGGTGCCTTGGTTGAAGATACTCGTGGACAACTATTTTTAGATTGCTTAGCCGGTGCGGGTACACTTTCTTTGGGTTATAACCACCCAGAGATTAACCAAGCACTCAAAGACCAACTCGATTCTGGTTTGCCATACCAAACTCTTGATATCACGACTCAAGCAAAAGAGACGTTTATCAAGCGAGTGAAAGCCTTTCTTCCCCAAGAGTTTTCAAACAACTCAGTGATTCAATTCTGTGGTCCATCCGGTGCAGATGCTGTTGAAGCAGCGATCAAGCTAGCCAAACAAACCACAGGTCGCAATACCATGTTTGCTTTCCGTGGTGCTTACCATGGCATGACCAACGGCACCATGGGCATGATGGGTAACCTAGGTACAAAAGAGCGTCGCAGCGGTTTGATGTCTGACGTGCACTTTATGCCTTTCCCATACAACCTACGTTGCCCGTTTGGCATTGGCGGAGAAGCAGGGGCTAACGCAAGTATTCGTTACATCGAACGCATGTTGAACGATGATGAGTCTGGTATCATGAAGCCAGCTGCAATGATCGTTGAGCCCGTACAGGGTGAGGGCGGTGTGATTCCAGCTCCTGCGTCTTGGCTACAAGGCTTGCGCCGTATCTGTGACGAGCACGGTATCTTACTGATTTTTGATGAAATTCAGTGTGGTGTCGGTAAAACAGGTCATCGATTCGCGTTTGAAGAGTCGGGCGTTAACCCTGATATCTTGTGTCTGTCTAAAGCGATCGGTGGTGGACTCCCGATGTCACTGCTTGTGTTTGATAAGAGTATCGACACTTGGAAAGCGGGCGAGCACACGGGTACTTTCCGTGGTAATCAACTAGCAATGGTATCTGGTGCGAAAGCGTTGGAAATCATTGAGCGTGATAGCTTGGTTGAGCATGCAAAGATTGCCGGCCAATATCTACGTCAAGGTCTAGAAAAAATCCAATCTCGCGTGAACTGTATTGCTGAAGTTCGTGGTAAAGGTCTGATGCTTGGCGCTGAGATCAAGCAACCAAGCGGCGAACTTAATAAATTTGGTGAGCCCAAATCGGATGGCGAACTGACGCTGGCGATCCAACGTGCAGCTCTGGAGCGCGGTTTAATGGTTGAGAAAGGCGGTCGTGACGGCTCAGTGATTCGCTTTCTGCCACCGATGATTATCTCTTTCGAACAGATTGATTTTGCACTGCGCGTGATGGAAGAAGCCATCATTGCGGCTGGTGGCGGTGTTCAAGAACAGCAAGCTTCTGGTGAACAACCAAACCAAGAATGGAATAAGCATTTCATTCACACTGGCCCTCGTGGTAGTGACGAGTTTGCCAACGTGATGAACCAAACTACTCACGTGATGAAAGCGGTTTTTGAGCAGGTTGAAACCCCTTATTCAGGACTTGATCCAAAAGTACTAGAAGCGGCTATCAATGCTGTTGATCTCGATAACCACCAGCACGCTTTGGCTGATGTTGTTGACAGCACTGCTGACCTAGTTGCGGCTAACTCTATCTTTGTGCAACACCCTGACTGTATCGCACACCTTCATACGCCTCCTCTCATGGCATCAGTAGCAGCGGAATCGATCATCGCTGCTCTGAATCAATCAATGGACTCATGGGACCAAGCATCGGCTGCAACGTATGTTGAACAGCGCGTGGTCGATTGGATGTGTGATAAGTACCAATTAGGTGAACAAGCGGACGGCGTTTTCACCAGTGGTGGCACGCAAAGTAACCTAATGGGCTTGTTGCTCGCGAGAGACTGGGTTGCTGATAAGCACAATGGTCACTCAATTCAAAAGTTAGGTCTGCCGGAGTATGCGAGCAAGCTTCGTATCTTGTGTTCAAACAAATCTCACTTCACGGTTCAAAAGTCTGCGTCACTACTTGGCTTAGGCGAGAGTGCGGTGTGCTGTGTTGAGACAAACGCAAACGGCACCATCAAACCAGATTTATTAGATGCAGAAGTGAAAGCGCTAAAAGCGCAAGGGCTGATTCCTTTTGCGGTAGTTGGCACGGCAGGTACAACCGACCACGGTGCTATCGACGACCTTGATGCAATTGCAGACATCGCGAGCCAACAAGGTCTTTGGTTCCATGTCGACAGTGCTTACGGTGGCGCGCTTATCTTGAGTAGCCACAAGGCTCGCTTACAAGGCATTGAAAAAGCAGATTCAGTGAGCGTCGATTTCCACAAGCTTTTCTATCAAACAATCAGCTGCGGCGCCGTGTTGTTGAAAGACAAAACGAACTTTAAGTACCTACTGCATCACGCAGACTACCTAAACCGTGAACACGATGAGCTGCCGAACCTTGTCGATAAATCTATCGCGACAACTAAGCGTTTTGATGCATTGAAAGTCTTCATGACAATGCAGAGCGTGGGGCCAAAGCAATTAGGCGACATGTACGATCATCTTCTTGAGCAAACGCTAGAAGTGGCTGACCTTATTCAAAACCAAGCTGACTTGGACCTGCTCGCGGAGCCGTCATTATCAACAGTGCTGTTCCGATCTACTCCAAATAGCAAGCTGTCAGCAAACGGTGATTTAGATTTAGATAAGCTCAATCAGACACTAAGACTAGAAGCGCTGACTCGTGGCGTTGCGGTACTTGGTGAAACGGTAGTGGATGGTAAAAGCGCGCTTAAATTCACCATCTTGAATCCGTGCTTAAAGACTTCAGATTTCCAATCTCTAATTAACAAAATTCAAACTCTAGCGACAGAGCTAGCAGAACAACAAGGATAATTAATACTATGGCTATTCTACAAATTGGTGCAGGCGGCGTTGGTTGGGTTGTTGCACACAAAGCAGCACAAAATAACGAAGTATTGGGTGATATCACAATCGCTTCTCGTACTATTGCGAAGTGTGAAAAAATCATCGAATCAATAAAAGGTAAGAACAACCTTAAAGATTCAACTAAGAAGCTAGAAGCTCGCGCAGTAGACGCTGATGATGTTGATGCACTTGTTGCTTTGATTAACGAAGTGAAACCAGATCTAGTCATCAACGCAGGTCCTCCCTGGGTAAACATGGCGATCATGGAAGCGTGTTACCAAGCAAAAGTCTCTTACCTAGATACATCGGTAGCGGTTGACCTATGTTCTGAAGGCCAACAAGTACCACAAGCTTACGATTGGCAGTGGGGTTACCGTGAGAAGTTCGCTGAAGCGGGCATCACAGGCATTCTTGGTGCGGGCTTCGATCCAGGTGTGGTTTCAGTATTTGCAGCGCACGCGGTTAAGCACCTATTCGATGAGATCGACACGATCGACGTAATGGATGTAAACGCAGGTGACCACGGTAAGAAGTTTGCGACAAACTTTGACCCAGAAACCAACATGCTTGAGATCCAAGGTGACTCTTTCTACTGGGAAAATGAAGAGTGGAAGCAAGTACCTTGTCACTCTCGTATGCTTGAGTTTGATTTCCCTAACTGTGGCACTCACAAAGTGTACTCAATGGCGCACGATGAAGTTCGTTCAATGAAAGAGTTCATCCCAGCTAAGCGTATCGAGTTCTGGATGGGATTTGGTGATAAGTACCTAAACTACTTCAACTGCATGCGTGATATCGGTCTACTGAGCCCAGATCCGCTAACGTTGCACGACGGTACTGTGGTTCAGCCTCTGCACGTTCTTAAAGCGCTACTGCCAGATCCAACGTCTCTTGCTCCGGGTTACACTGGTTTAACGTGTATCGGTACTTGGGTGCAAGGTAAGAAAGATGGTAAAGAGCGCAGTGTGTTTATCTACAATAATGCCGACCACGAAGTGGCTTACGCAGACGTAGAACACCAAGCGATTTCTTACACTACAGGTGTTCCTGCAATTACCGCTGCACTTCAGTTCTTCCGTGGCGAATGGGCTGATAAAGGTGTATTCAACATGGAACAGCTGAACCCAGACCCGTTCCTAGCAACCATGCCAGAAATTGGTCTAGATTGGCACGTTCAAGAGCTAGAGCCTGGGCAAGGTCTACCTCTAATCCATACTTTGAAGTAATTCTTGCTCTTTGCCCTCGTTGCGTTGTCCATCGTGCTCATTTACATTCGTAAACTCCGCGCGATGTCCTAGCTACAAGGGCAAAGTTCTGCGAATTCCATTCAAAGTCATATGATTGACGAGAACGTATAATTACAAGCCGATGCTGTTGCGTCGGCTTTGTTCGATTATCATGTGCCTTCGTGAACTCGAGGGCCGCAAGGTATTAACATGCAAAACAACGAACTAAAAACGCCTTACTTCATGATCAACGAAGATAAGTTGATTGCGAACTTAGAGAAAGCTAAGCAGCTGAAAGAGATTTCAGGTGTGAAGTTGGTACTGGCACTCAAGTGCTTCTCTACATGGGGGGTATTTGACATCATCAAGCCTTATTTGGACGGCACGACGAGCTCTGGACCATACGAAGTAAAGCTTGGTCACGAAACCTTTGGTGGTGAAACGCACGCATACAGTGTGGGTTACAGCGAAGAAGACGTGAGAGAAGTGGCTGACATTTGTGACAAGATGATCTTCAACTCACAAAGCCAATTGGCCGCTTATCGTCATATCGTTGAAGGCAAGGCGTCATTGGGCTTACGCCTTAACCCTGGTGTGAGCTATGCAGGGCAAGATCTGGCAAACCCAGCGCGTCAGTTTTCTCGTTTAGGTGTTCAAGCGGATCATATCAAGCCTGAGGTTTTTGAAGATATTGACGGTGTTATGTTCCACATGAACTGTGAGAATAAAGACGTTGATGCCTTCATCGGTCTGCTTGATTCAATTTCTGAGCAATTTGGTGAGCACCTAGATAAGTTAGATTGGGTGAGCATGGGCGGTGGCGTATTCTTCACTTGGCCGGGTTATGACATCGAGAAACTGGGCCTTGCGCTAAAAGCCTTCTCTAAAAAACACGGCGTGCAAATGTACCTCGAGCCGGGTGAAGCCATCATCACCAAAACAACAGACTTGGTTGTGACAGTTGTTGATATTGTTGAGAACGTGAAGAAAACGGCGATTGTGGATTCGGCAACCGAAGCACACCGCCTTGATACGCTTATCTACAATGAGCCTGCATCGGTATTAGAAGCCTCTGAAAACGGCAGTCATGATTATGTGATTGGATCATGTTCATGCTTGGCGGGCGATCAGTTCTGCGAGGCGAGCTTTGATGAGCCACTGCAGATTGGTCAAAAGCTTCACTTGTTGGACAGCGCAGGTTACACCATGGTGAAACTGAACTGGTTCAATGGCTTAAAAATGCCTTCAATCTACTGCGAGCGCAGCAATGGTGAAGTACAAAAGCTTAATGAGTTTGGCTATCAAGACTTTAAGCGTTCATTATCACAGTGGTCAGTTAAGTAATTGAGTCGCAGGTTTAGAAAAAAAGAGCAGCCAGGTGCTGCTCTTTTTATTGTTAGGGAGTCATGAATAGTAATAGTAACCACTCACTGCTATTGATTAGCTCTCAACCATTACTCGAGTATCTTCACTGAGAGTTTCGAGCTCATTGACCACGTCATCGATTTGCACTTCAATTGGTAGCTTCACCGCGATCTTAGAAGTAAACAGACTTGAACTGACACCGCCACCACCGGCAATAAATACACGTTGGCAATCCATATCGAGAATATTGATACCTTGTCTATCGAGTACATGAGTGACTTCATTAACGATACCGGCGCGATCGTTAGAATCGAGTCTCAGATGGTGAATGGTATCTTGAACATTATGTGCATGGTCTGAATCAACGAATTGAACAATCAGGTCTGGGTTAGCACTGAATGCCTCTTTAACAATCGATTCATTGATAGCTGGAAGCTGAACCTTGAGCACACCTGCTACTTGGTCTTCAATAAAATTCACTTTACTGATGAGCCACTTGCCGTCGTTTTCATGAGTCACCGCAGCGAGTTGCTTGATCGTCGCAGGTGATGCTTTTCCGATAAAGTTTACGATAAATGTAGTGTTCATATCAGCCCCCAAAGTCTCAATTAATCATTGCTAATTAAATGTTTGATATTAAGCGATAAAGTTCTTTAATTTCAGTGTAGAAGTTTACATCGAACAATGTTTGACCTGCGTCAATTTTTGAAACTAAGCTGCGTCGCAAAAAAAGAGAATGAAGAGTAGGGCACAAAAAAAGCGGCTTAAGAGCCGCTTTTTAGAAAAGTTTTAGTTATTACCGAAAGTAATCAGGTCGTTGTATTAGAAGGTTACTTTAAAGTTCATACCAACAAACTGAGAATCGTATGGTGCGCCAGCATCGTAAGCGAATTTCGCGGCATCTTGGTTATCCCACCAAGGGTTAGTGTTCAGGTTAACTTCTGCGTCACCACCCCATGCATCGCTAACCCAGTAGTGGATATGACCAACAGGGTTTAGGAAGAATAGAGAAACGTCACCCATGGTTTGAGAACCCATCACTTCACCACCTGAAGCAATGATGTCTTGCTCGGTTTCTAGCATTATTTCACCCACAACCGCACCGAAGAAAGGTGTGATGAAAAGGTCTTGCCATGAAGGTACTTCAGCAAATGCTTCTACACCGTATTCCCAGAAGAATGTCGACATCGTCCAAGAGTACATGAAAGATTCAAACTCGTTGTAACCTGCGTGACGTGCAGCTGTGTAGTAAACACCACCAAAATACGGGTGCATCACATAGTTTAGGAAGTGTTCGTCACGGTCCCACACTGGGCCTTCAGATACGTTATCTTTCCACTTTTGACCTAGCTTACTCAAGTCACGTTGGTCATCGTCCCATTTAGTGATACTTTCAGGTAAGAAGGTCATTAAACCAACGGTCGCCACACTTAAGCCAAGAATGGTGTAGGTTTGACCCATTAGGTAATCCCAATCTTTCTCTTCACTTACCAAAAGGTGCTTTGGTTGTTGGATTGAGAAATCATACTCTTCGCTAGATTCGCTCAGTGCGTAATTGGTACTAGGCTTGTAGGTGTACAAGCTATCATTTACACAGTAATCTTGAGCACATTCATCCGAATAAGAAAGGTTGATTGGCTGGTCGAAGTCGTATTGGCTTGCAACCGAGTTAACTGACATTAGCATTGAAAATGCAGCAGTAACCTTTGCTAGTAACGGTGATTTGGCCACAAGGGTCTCCATGAGAAAGTTTAGAATTGATCAGGGTCACAATTATCCATTAAATGCCTGATTTAGGGAACTAATAATTTATCGCTTTTCCTAAGAAAACCTTAGATTTAACATTATTAATATTTGTTAAAAAGCAAAATAGCTCAAACTCAAACATAGACCAGTTTGTAGATAATGCAGCGTCTTTTTATGACTACAAGGGATAGAAACATGACGAAAATCGCAATGTTAAGCACAGGTGAAGAAGTTCTTCACGGAGACATTGTAGACACGAACGCGGCTTGGATGTCAGCTGAGTTTTACCAACATGGTTTTGCTTTGGCTAAACGCTCCACGGTTGGTGACCAAATGAATGCCTTAGTCGAAGAGTTGTTGATGCTGAGCTTTAACTACGATGTGGTTATCGTGAATGGTGGATTAGGCCCGACTACCGATGATATGAGCGCGGCTGCTGCAGCGGCGGCGTCAGAGCAGAAACTAGTCATGTTTCCTGAATGGCTAAAGCGTATGGATGAGATGTTTTCTGGACGTGGCATGCCGATGCCAGACAGCAACCTAAAGCAAGCTTTGCTGCCAGCGAGCTCAGAAATCGTCGATAATCCGGTCGGCACTGCATGTGGCTTTAAGCTGAAGATTAACGATGCGACTTTCTACTTCACGCCGGGCGTACCGAGTGAGTTTAAGCGCATGGTGAGCTTTGAAATCATCCCAGATCTTGCTCGCACTTACCCTCAAGTAGTCGCGTCTGAATGCAGCCGTTTGTTTACCTTTGGTTTATCTGAGTCTGGTATTTCTGATGTTTTGGACCAATTGAAACTGCCTGAAGGTTATGAACTGGGCTATCGTTCTTACCTACCATTTATTGAAGTGAAACTGTTTGGGCCTAAGTCGGACCTAGAAACTCGCGTTAAGCTACTACAAATGGTGTACAAGCTGTTAGAGAGTAACGTTGTCAGTGTTGATGAGCCTATGATCGACCATATCGGTCATATTATGGCGGAAAGAAAGAAAACCTTGTCGGTATCGGAAGTATCAACCAAAGGTGCACTTTCGGCTTGGCTACAATCGAATGAACAAGTTGAAGATTGCTTCGGTCACTCTTGGGTAATGGCAGAGCCAAAAGAGAGCGAGCTTGAAAAGAGCGACCCATTAGCAGCAACGTTTGCTCTGGCTGGCGCGACAAGAGAAAAGTGCGGCACCGAATTAGCCTTAGTCACGGGTAAGTTAGAGGGCAATACCTTTAGTGTTGCTTTATCGAGCGAAGCGGGTGAGTGGGGACAAGTGCTGGAGTTTTACCGCCAATACAAGCGCGAAGATGCACGCACTATCATTAAAACGGTCGCTGCAGACATGCTAAGAAGACATCTAGACAATAAACCTATGTTTGGTGATTACTCGTCAGTAAAACGCGTGAAGGATATGTTTATCCCTTCAGCGATCATCAAGTAAGCCGCTTTTGTCGTTAACCAAGTTCTCTTGAGCCAAGACCTGTTGAACTATGGTTAAGACAGAGCAAATAAAAAGGCCCAACATCTAAATAGGTATTGGGCCTTTAGTTTATCTAGCCTTCTAGATAACCAAATAACGAGTCTGTGATTACAAACCGCTTGTCATATGTAGGCTGTAGAACAAACCACGGCCGATTAACTCTGACGCTAAGAACAGCACTAATGCTAGTCCTAGATTTACTGGATTCACTTTTGCTTTGTTGAGCATAGGTAGAATCCAAATCAGTAAGCTTGCCATTAGCAATGCAACTTGAAGAATCACATAGCTGCCTAGACCATCAACCAACTCTGAAGCTTTTTCTACAGAAGTTTGGATGTCACCGATTAAGTTCAGTTTTCCGACTGTCACAAGCAAGCTGATCGCAACCGCAATTACAGCCAGCATCGTGATGTTACGGTCAACCGTAAAGCGACTATCGTTAGCAAATACGATCACGAATTGAGACAGCAGTAAGCCACCCACAACCATGGTCATGATGAAGCTCAGTGGTGTGTAGATGTTGTCCCATGTAGGTACTGTGTTGATCATATAAACGTTGATCATCGCGTACATAAAGATGACACCCAGCACCATAGCGCCAACCATCAGTGCTTTTTGGATAGCAAGGCCACCTTTCTTAACAACAGACAGTAGCCACTGTAGGCCGCCTACGGCGAAGAATGCCGCACCGAAGAACACTTCGTTAGACAACCAAGCCGAACCTAGTTGGTTAAAGGCATTAAACGCGCGCAGTGGAGAACCCAGGTGCGTTGTCGAGAACATGAAACCAAGCCCCATTAATGCCCATAGAATGAACATTGGAACCTTGTAGCTGTTTAGTTTCTCTTCGTCATGGCCAAGTACCAGTGCACGGGCGCCAATAAGCAGGTAGCCACCGACAGCCGTTTGAGCTAATACCGTAAAGAAGATCAAAGACCACTCATGAAAAATCATCTTACACCTCCTTAGGGTTTGCTAGGTGACCACTGGTATCGCCAGTCGGCTTCGCGTTTTTGTTCAGCTTGATCACGATGTTTGGTAAAGTTTCGGTAGAAGATGGAAGCGGCGCAACATCAGCACCAGAACCGTATTTCTCGCGAAGTGTATTGATTTCGCCAAACTCCAATGCACGAAGTGGGCAAGACTCAACACAGATAGGTTGTTTGCCTTCAGAAACACGTTGGTAGCAGCCATCGCATTTGGTCATGTGACCTTTCTTAGCATTGTATTGTGGCGCGCCGTAAGGGCACGCATTGCTACAGTGCTGACAACCGATACACACACTTTCATCAACCACAACCAAACCGTCTTCATCGCGCTTATGCATTGCGCCTGAAGGGCACACTTTCACACACGCAGGGTTAGTACAGTGGTTACAAGCGATAGACAGGTAGTAAGAAAAGACATCTTTCTGAACCCAGGTGTCGCCATCTTGAGTGAAGCCACCGCCCGCGTATTCATAGACGCGACGGTAGTTCGTTTTGATGTCGAGATCGTTATAATCTTTACAAGCAAGCTGACAGGTTTTACAACCCGTGCATTTACTTGAATCAATGTAAAAGCCGTATTGTTTCATTCCAACCTACCTTATGCTTTCTTTAGCGCTTTGATTTGAACTAGGTTTGTATGCTGAGGGTTACCCTTAGCAAGTGGGCTCGGGCGCTGAGTAGTCAGCACGTTGATAGAGCCAGCATGGTCGACCTTCTGACCATCGGGTGCATACCATGCACCTTCACCTAGCGCGACAACTCGAGGAAGAATCCTTGGTGTCACTTTCGCTGGAATATGAACTTCACCACGGTCGTTAAAAATGCTGACCATGTCGCCGTTTTCAATACCGCGCTCTTTTGCATCGATTGGGTTGATCCACAACTCTTGTGGTGCAGCAGCTTTGATCTCTGCAACGTTACCGTAAGTGGAATGGGTACGAGCTTTGTAGTGGAAGCCCGTTAGTTGCAGTGGGTACTTCTCTACTAGTGGATCGTTATGGCCTTCGAAAGAGTCCGCGTAAATTGGAAGTGGGTGAATCACTTCGTCTTTTTTTAGCTTCCAAGTCTTCGCAATCTCAGCCAGTTGCTCTGAGTAGATCTCGATCTTGCCACTTGGTGTGGTTAGTGGGTTCGCTTCAGGATCTTTACGGAAATCTTCGTAAGCGATGTAGTGGTGGTCATAGCTACGCTTGTAGATACCCAGTTCTTGCATCTCTTCGAAGGTTGGTAGTGTTGGGTCGTTCTTGCGAGTTTCTGCGTAAAGGTGCTCAATCCATTGCTCTTGAGTACGGCCTTCAGTGAACTCTTTTTCAACGCCCATGCGTTTAGCAAGCTCAGTACACATCTCGTAGATCGATTTCGCTTCGAACTGAGGTTCAATCGCTTTCTGTGCGTAGATGAAGTAAGGCATGTTCGATGCTTTGCCATCCATACACCAGTCGTCTTGCTCTGATGTGGTTAAGTCAGGCAGGATGATGTCAGCGTACTTCGCTGAAGAGGTCATGTGGTTATCAATAACAACAATCATTTCACAGGCATCTTCGTCTTGAAGAATCGCGTGTGTCTTGTTGATGTCTGAGTGTTGGTTGATGATGCAGTTACCAGCATAGTTCCAGATCATCTTGATTGGGTTTTTCAGGCGCTCTGCACCACGAACACCGTCAGTGATGTCGGTCATCTCGTGGTGACGGTGAATCGCGTCTGTCCACATGAACATTGAAATGGAGGTTTCAATTGGGTTTGGTACGGTAGGGAAGCGCACAAACGGAATGTTGATGTCACTTTCACGAGCACCTGTAGAGCCGCCTGATACACCCACAGAACCGGTTAGTAGTGATAGCATTGCGATTGCACGACAAGCTAACTCACCGTTCGCAGTACGTTGCAGGCCCCAACCTTGGTGGATAGCACACGGTTTCGCTGTACCCATCTCACGAGCAAATTTAACGATGGTATCGACAGGGATACCCGTGATTTTAGAAGCCCATTCAGGTGTTTTTTCTACGCCATCTTCACCTAAACCTAGGATGTAAGATTTGTAGTCGCTGTTTTTAGGTGCTGAAGCAGGGAGAGTCTTATCATCGTAACCGACACAGTATTTGTCTAGGAACGCTTGGTCGACTAAGTCTTCCGTGATCATCACGTGTGCAAGACCCGCTACCAATGCAGCATCGGTAGATGGGCGAATTGGGATCCACTGATCTTCACGGCCACCGGCAGTATCGGTGTAACGTGGATCGATGATGATCGTTCTTGCGTTTGATTTGTTTTTGCTTTCTACGTAGTGGTGGATCAGACCGCCGCCAGACATACGAGTCTCAGCAGGGTTGTTACCAAATTGGATGTTAAGCTTAGTGTTCTCTAAGTCAGAGAAAGAGTTGTTGTTTGCCCAACCACCGTAGGTGTAACTCAAGCCTTTCGCGATTTGCGCTGTTGAGTAGTCACCGTAATGGTTTAGGTAACCACCACTTAGGTTCATAAGGCGAGCAATCAGCGTTTGTGCTGGTGGCCAAGATTTAGTGACCGTGCCACCGAGTGTGCCTGTACCGTAGTTTAGATAGATGGTGTCGTTACCGTAGTCTTTAATAAGGCGTTGCATGGTGCCTGCGACTTCATCAAAAGCCTCTTCCCAAGTGATGCGCTTAAACTTACCTTCACCACGTTTACCGACACGTTTCATTGGATACTTAAGGCGATCTGGGTTGTAAACACGGCGACGCATAGAGCGACCACGTAGACATGCACGTACTTGGTGATGACCGTATTCGTCAGTACCCGTGTTGTCTGTTTCTACGTATTTGATTTCACCGTTTTGTACATGCATACGTAACGGGCAGCGTGAGCCACAGTTTACTGTACATGCACTCCATACGATTTTCTCATCCACATTTTCAGCAACTGCAGCAGCTACTGGTTTGGATTTGAAAGGCAAAGCGATACCGCCCGCAAGTGCTGCTGCACTACCTACCGCAGAAGAAGCTTTCATGAAGCCTCTTCGAGTAAGATTCATTACCCCAGATTCTTTCTTATTCGTCATTCTAAGATGCCTATTGTTATTGATGGGTAGCACTTTATAGGTAGTTTTATTTTTGTCTTTTAATATTTAAATGTTGGTTGATAAGCGTCAAATAAGTATGAAATTTAAAGTTTATGAATTGAATGTATAAATTAGATCAAAGAATGAAAAGTTTTAATTTATATAATTAGTTTTAAAACCTATCACGATGTAAATAATAATGATTATCGATACGAATAAATTACTTGGTTCAATATTCTATCAAGCAAAAAGTAAAGAGCAGTTAATAGAGATTGTTCAAGCTCTCGTTGAGAACCAAGTATTATCAGAAGATTGTTTATTAGCACTTCAAAATGAACAGGAGGATGAGTTAACAGCCGAGTTTAGTCGCCTGTTTGAAGGGGTTGGAGAGATGCCAGCACCACCTTGGGGCTCGGTTTACCTCGATAAAGACCGCGTTGTGTTTGGCGAGTCAACGGTCGCGTACCGACAGTTTTTAGAATTAAATCAAATTGAATTAGATACCGGCTTAAGAGAGCCCGAAGATCAGTTTGGTTTAATGTTATTCGCTCACGCCTATTTGTTAGAAAATAATAATATAAATTCAGCTCGTGAATTGCTTGAATCTCATTTATTAACTTGGTCTTTTGTATATCTAGAACTTCTAAATAAAAACTCAGAACTATCTTTTTATAAGAAGCTATCAGTTAGTGTAATTGATTGGCTTAATTACCTAACATCTGAATATAAATTAATCGTTTCTAATGAAAAGTTATATATTGATTAATGTCTGAGCAAATAAATTCAAATAGGCGTGGTTTTTTAACTCGGTTGTCTAAACCTGTTAAAGCCGCAGCCAGTTATGAAGAGAAATCACAGCGCTTACATTCTAGGCCACCACGAGCCGTTGATGAGGTGCTGTTTGAGCGTCTGTGTGACGGCTGTGGCTTGTGTGAGCAAGCGTGCCCAAATAGTGTCATTGAGATACAAGAGGGCAGTGCGCTGCTCAATTTGGATTACAACAGCTGTTCAATGTGCAACAAATGCAGTGAAGCGTGTCCGACTGGTGCACTTCACCCTACGGTAGCGCCTTACATTGATTTGAAACCTAACTTTGCTGATAGCTGCAATAACTACATGCAAATGGATTGTCATGCCTGTCAGACTGCTTGTTCAGCGGGCGCCATAAAGATTGAAGCTGGTGAACTGCCTAGCGTCGCTTTAGATAGGTGTAATGGCTGTGGGGAGTGTAGAAGCGCTTGTTACATCGGTTCAGTGACGTTGAGCCTCACTCATTAAGAAAGGCCGGAGTGTTGTCGCAGCCGACAGGAAGTCTTAGTAATCAGCGGTAGAGTGAGTATTGAGAAAGCAAGGTATTCAAATAGCAATGTATTAAAATAAAAAAGGGTCCGTACTCCCAGAGGAGGCGAACCCTATTTCGCTGTACTTCTTCAAGCTTTCGAATTGCCGTGTAATTCATGCGATTCGAAACAAGTCGAACGAATTAAGCGCGTTTTTGCTTGTTTCGATGAATCACGTTACTCAACGACAGATCGGATTTCGCTTTGCAGATACAAGGCAAAATCTCGTTGCCTTGTGTGTAAGCCATTGCAAAACCAACGTACTCAACCTCACCAGAATCCAATGTACAGCGACAAGCACCACAGTGGCCATCACGGCAGTTGTATTCTGGCTCTAACCCTGCCTGTTCCATTGTTTCCAATAGCGTATTTGAAGGGTTAGATTCAATTGAAGTTAGCTTGTTGATTTTGATTGTTGGCATTACAGCTCAAATCCTTCAAAGTCGTCAGCTTTCACTTCGTTGTCGATCTGACCAACTAGGTAAGAACTGATTTCAGCTTCTTGTGGAGCAACTTGTACGTTATCAGAAGATAACCAAGCGTTGATCCATGGAATTGGGTTCGATGTTGCTTCTGGGTAAGCAGTACCAAGACCAACAGCTTGCATACGGATGTTAGTGATGTACTCAACGTATTGGCAAAGAATATCTTTGTTTAGACCAATCATAGAACCATCTTTGAATAGGTATTCTGCCCACTCTTTTTCTTGTTCAGCCGCTTGTTTGAATAGGTCGAAACACTCTTGCTTACACTCTTCTGCGATTTGCATGAATGTGAAGTCATCTTGACCGTTACGTAGCAAGTTGATCATGTGCTGAGTACCAGTCAGGTGAAGTGCTTCATCACGAGCGATTAGCTTGATGATTTTCGCGTTACCTTCCATAAGCTCACGCTCAGCGAATGCAAATGAACATGCAAAACTTACGTAGAAACGAATTGCTTCTAGTGCGTTTACCGACATTAGACATAGGTAAAGCTTCTTCTTCAGGTCGTGAAGTGAAATTTTAACGTCTTCGTCGTTGATGTTGTGGTTGCCTTCACCGTAGCGGTGGTAATCCGCAGTTAGCTGGATAAGGTCGTCGTAGTAAAACGCGATGTCTTTAGCGCGCTTTAGGATCTCTTCGTTTTCAACGATGTCGTCGAATACTAGGCCTGGATCATTCACAATGTTACGGATGATGTGCGTGTAAGAGCGAGAGTGAATCGTTTCAGAGAAAGACCAAGTCTCAATCCAAGTTTCAACTTCTGGTAGTGATACCAATGGAAGTAGGGCAACGTTCGGGCTACGGCCTTGGATAGAATCAAGCAGTGTTTGGTACTTCAAGTTAGAGATGAAGATGTGCTTTTCATGCTCAGGAAGCTTGTTGTAGTCGATACGGTCGCTAGACACGTCTACTTCTTCTGGACGCCAGAAGAAAGAAAGCTGCTTCTCGATAAGCTTCTCGAAGATTTCGAATTTTTGTTGGTCGTAACGTGCAACGTTAACCGACTGACCTAAGAACATTGGTTCTTTTAGTTGGTCATTTTTATTCTGAGAAAAAGTACTGTAAGCCATAAATGCCTCAAATCCTTTAAAGACTCGTTATAAAACGAACCCTGTTAATGCTTTAAACCCAGAGAAGATAACTTCTCTGGGGTCTTAATATTTTTACTGCGGTTTAGATCTTACAACCGCCGCCTTCACAACCTTCTTCCGGCACTGTTACTGCGTCGCCTTGGTCGTCTTTAGCACCATCACGAGTGTTATGGTAGTAAAGCGTCTTAACACCAAACTTGTATGCAGTCAGTAGGTCTTGAAGCAGCTTCTTCATTGGTACTTTACCGCTATCGTAAACACTTGGATCATAGTTAGTGTTTGCAGAGATAGCTTGGTCAACGAATTTTTGCATGATACCCACTAGGTGCAGGTAACCGTCGTTAGAACCAATGTTCCAAAGTAGCTCGTAGTTCTCTTTAAGATTTAGGAAATCTGGAACCACTTGCTTCAGGATGCCGTCTTTCGATGCTTTCACTGATACGTAACCACGTGGTGGCTCGATACCGTTAGTCGCGTTCGAGATTTGAGACGAAGTCTCTGAAGGCATAAGCGCAGTTAGCGTAGAGTTACGCAGACCGTGCTCCATGATCTCTTCACGTAGCGCATCCCAATCGTAGTGCAGAGGCTCATCACATACTAAGTCGATATCTTTCTTGTAAGTATCGATTGGCAGTAGGCCTTTCGCGTAGTTAGTCTCGTGGAAAGATGGGCAACGGCCTTGCTCTTTCGCTAGTTCAACAGACGCTTTTAGTAGGTGGTATTGAATCGCTTCAAAAGTACGGTGAGTCAGGCCATTTGCACTGCCGTCAGAGTACTTAACACCATTCTTCGCTAGGTAGTATGCGTAGTTGATAACACCTACACCTAGAGTACGACGGTTCATTGTCGACTTGTATGCTGCTGGAAGCGGGTAATCTTGGTAATCAAGAAGTGCGTCTAGAGCACGAACAACCAGCTCAGAAAGCTCTGCTAGGTCATCCAGTTCGTTGATTGCGCCAAGGTTAAATGCTGAAAGCGTACATAGTGCAATTTCGCCTTCGTCATCTTCTACGTTAGAAAGCGGCTTAGTTGGCAGCGCGATTTCTAGACATAGGTTAGATTGACGAACAGGTGCAACTTCAGAATCAAACGGGCTGTGTGTATTACAGTGGTCAACGTTCTGAATGTAGATACGACCAGTAGAAGCACGCTCTTGCATTAATAGAGAGAATAGCTCTACTGCTTTTACTGTTTCACGCTTGATTGACGGATCGTTTTCGTACTTAACGTACAGCTCTTCAAAACGCTCTTGGTTTTCGAAGAACGCGTCGTATAGGCCAGGTACGTCAGATGGTGAGAACAGGCTGATGTTGCCACCTTGAACTAGGCGAGAGTACATAAGCTTGTTCAGCTGTACGCCGTAATCCATGTGACGAACACGGTTCTCTTCAACACCACGGTTGTTCTTCAGTACTAATAGAGACTGAACTTCACCGTGCCATAGTGGGTAGAATACCGTTGCCGCACCACCACGAACACCACCTTGAGAACAACATTTTACTGCTGTTTGGAAGTATTTGTAGAAAGGGATACAGCCTGTGTGGAACGCTTCACCACCGCGAATCTCAGAACCAAGTGCACGGATACGACCTGCGTTGATACCGATACCAGCACGTTGAGATACGTAACGAACAATTGAGCTTGCAGTTGCGTTGATAGAATCAAGGCTGTCACCACACTCGATCAGTACACAAGAACTGAATTGACGAGTAGGCGTACGTACACCAGACATGATCGGTGTAGGTAGAGAAATCTTAAACGTAGATGATGCGTCGTAAAAACGTTTGATGTAGTCAAGACGAGTCGATTTCGGGTATTTAGCGAATAGACACGCAGCAACTAGAATGTAAAGGAACTGAGCACTCTCGTAGATTTCTTTCGTTACACGGTTTTGCACGAAGTATTTACCTTCAAGCTGTTTAACCGCTGCGTAAGAAAAATCTAAGTCACGTTTGTGGTCGATGTACGAGTCAAGTTCATCGAACTCAGCCTTCGTGTAGTCTTCCATTAGGTGGCTATCGTATTTACCCATATCAACCAGTTTTGCAACGTGGTCGTAAAGAGCAGGTGGCTCGTATTCGCCGTACGCTTTCTTACGTAGGTGGAATACTGCAAGACGTGCTGCAAGATATTGGTAATCTGGAGTCTCTTCAGAGATTAGATCCGCTGCTGACTTGATGATTGTCTCATGGATATCAGTAGTGGTAATGCCATCGTAAAACTGAATGTGAGCTTTCAATTCTACTTGTGATACAGAAACATTGTGCAAGCCTTCAGCTGCCCATGTGATCACGCGATGGATTTTTTCTAAATCGATCGTTTCTTTGCGCCCGTTACGCTTAGTAACAGTAAGTTGTTGGTTCATTCTGCTTAATTTCCCTAACAAAACTGAACAAGGCCGTGTTTTTGTCTATTTCTGTGTAATTTTTGTAAATTACGTTTCGGCTTTGTGATCTTGGTCTACCCATACATTGTAGTTCAAACACAACATATAGGGGTCATTTGTTTGTTGGGTTACAAGATAGTGCTACAACTGATATTTTTCAAGGCAAAGAAATGGGGTTGCTTGTGGATAAGTGGTGGATTGAAAAAAAACTGTAAGTGACCACTAACTGATGAGGTTAGATGTCACTTGATTGTATAAAACTCGCCTTTTAAGGATGCTTTATTTTTGCACGCCGATAAAAAAAAATCCCTTGATCTTTGGGCAAAATGAGCGATGGATTTTCGGCGATTAAATTTAAATCTAGGTGGTCAAAATGGAAGCTGGCGCACGAAATTTAGACTGAAAAAAGTCGCAAAGTTATGTTAATTGCAACTCTTTTTATTAGTCTTTTTTATTAAAAAATTTTGCGGTTGATTTATTGATATTCGTTAGGCGAAATTTTTAGTGTGAACTATGTAGTTAACATCAACGTTTTGTCCTAAACGGTAACTGTCTGTTAACGGATTATAGTGTAGGCCGGTGATGCCTAATTCCTGAAGTGGGGTGTTGTCTATCATCTTGATAAGTTCAGCTGGGCGAATGAACTTGTCATGCTCGTGAGTGCCTTCTGGAACAATTCTAAGTAGTTTCTCTGCGCCAACAATCGCGAACAAGTAAGATTTGAAATTACGGTTCAACGTAGAGAAGAACACGTGTCCACCCGGTTTTACCAATTTTGAACACGCAGTAATCACAGATTGTGGGTCTGGAACGTGCTCCAGCATTTCCATACATGTCACCACATCGTAAGTTTGTGGATTTTGCTCTGCATGGTCTTCAATCGTGCTTTGGATGTAATCTAGCTTGGTACCGGTTTCTAGAGCATGAAGACGTGCTACTTCTAGTGGTTCTTTGCCCATATCTAAGCCGGTGACTACTGCACCCTCAACAGCCATGCTCTCCGCTAAAATACCGCCGCCGCAGCCAACATCGAGGACTTTTTTACCAAACAAGCCTTCGGTTTTTTCTAGCACGTAATTTAGGCGAAGTGGGTTAATTTGGTGTAGAGGCTTAAACTCGCCTTCGAGATCCCACCAGCGCGACGCCATGTCTTCGAATTTCTTAATTTCTGCTGGGTCTACGTTCTGTGATTTAGTCATAATCGGCATTTCCAAGTTAAATAATGCATCCATGAAATTGCAGGCATTATAACTTGCCTTTTCGTGCTGACCAGAAGATCTACAATTTTGCGAATTTATTGGATGTAAAGTGACCATGTTTCAGCGAGATATGATGCTGAGGTGCAATTTCTCATCAATTGATTGGCTACAAGGGTCACAAGATGGTAAAAGGATAGGGAAAGTGATGCCTCCGTAGGTAAATTTGTGTTATATTTTTCGGTCTTATACGTATTCAAATATACGATCTGACTATAGAGGGAAAATGGCTCTATGAGCGATCTAGCGAAAGAGATCACGCCCGTAAATATTGAAGATGAGCTTAGAGGTTCATACCTAGACTATGCGATGTCCGTCATCGTTGGTCGTGCCCTTCCAGATGTGCGTGATGGCCTAAAACCAGTACACCGCCGCGTTTTGTTCGCGATGAATGTACTAGGTAATGATTGGAACAAACCATATAAAAAGTCTGCTCGTGTAGTAGGTGATGTAATCGGTAAATACCACCCGCATGGTGATAGTGCTGTATACGACACAATTGTTCGTATGGCTCAACCGTTCTCACTGCGTTACATGCTAGTTGATGGCCAAGGTAACTTTGGTTCTATCGATGGCGACTCCGCGGCTGCAATGCGTTATACCGAAGTTCGTATGGCGAAAATTGCTCACGAGCTTTTGGCTGACCTTGATAAGGAAACTGTGGATTACGTACCGAACTACGATGGTACTGAACAAATCCCAGCAGTTCTTCCGACAAAAATTCCTAACCTATTGGTAAACGGTGCTTCTGGTATCGCAGTAGGTATGGCTACCAACATCCCACCTCATAACCTAGGTGAAGTTGTTGATGGCTGTTTAGCACTTATCAATAATGAAGAAATCACGATTGATGAGCTAATGGACTACATTCCTGGTCCTGACTTCCCGACAGCAGCACTTATCAGTGGACGTAAAGGCATCGTAGATGCATACAAGACTGGCCGCGGTAAAGTTTACATGCGTTCAAAAGCGGACATCGAAGCTGACAAGAATGGCAAAGAGACCATTATCGTTACTGAGATCCCTTACCAAGTAAACAAAGCTCGTTTGATCGAGAAAATTGCTGAACTGGTTAAAGATAAGAAAGTAGAAGGCATCAGTGCTCTACGTGACGAATCTGATAAAGATGGTATGCGTATTGTTATTGAATGTAAGCGCGACGCTGTGGGTGAAGTTGTTCTGAACAACCTATACGCACAAACTCAGCTGCAAACGACTTTCGGTATCAACATGGTTGCTCTAAACAATGGCCAACCACAGTTGTTTAACCTAAAAGACATGCTTAAGTGCTTCGTTGACCACCGTCGCGAAGTTGTGACACGTCGTACTATCTTCGAACTGAAGAAAGCGCGTGACCGTGCACACATTCTTGAAGCATTGTCTCTAGCACTTGCTAACATCGATGAAGTTATCGAACTTATCAAGAACGCTCCAACACCGGCAGAAGCTAAGATTGGCTTAGTGTCTCGTGGTTGGGATCTTGGTAACGTGGCTTCAATGCTTGAGCGTGCAGGTACTGATGCAGCTCGTCCTGATTGGTTAGAAGACCAATACGGCATCCGCGATGGTCAATACTTCCTAACGGAAACACAAGCACAAGCAATTCTAGAACTTCGTCTTCACCGCCTAACTGGCCTTGAGCACGAGAAGATTCTAGACGAATACAAAGCACTTCTAGAAGAAATCGCTGAGCTAATGCACATTCTTGCAAGCACTGAGCGTTTGATGGAAGTGATCCGTGAAGAACTTGAAGCGGTACGTGAAATCTATGGCGACGAACGTCGTACAGAAATCACTGCAGCGGTTCACGATATCGACATGGAAGAGCTAATCGCTCAAGAAGACGTTGTAGTAACGCTTTCTAACGCAGGTTACGTTAAGTACCAAATCCTAAGCGACTACGAAGCTCAGCGCCGTGGTGGTAAAGGTAAGAGTGCAACTAAGATGAAAGATGAGGATTATATTGAGCGTCTGCTTGTTGCTAATACTCACGACAACATCCTATGTTTCTCTACGCGTGGTAAGACATACCGTCTGAAAGTTTACCAACTACCATTAGCAAGTCGTACTGCTCGTGGTAAGCCTATCGTTAACATTCTTCCTCTAGAAGAAGGTGAGCGCATTACGGCTATTCTGCCTGTTTCTGAGTTCTCGAACGACAAGTTCATCTTCATGGCAACCGGTGACGGTACTGTTAAGAAGACATCTCTGGATCAATTCGCAAACGTGCGTGCTAACGGCCTAATCGCAGTTAACCTACGTGAAGACGATTCATTGATTGGCGTTGACATCACTAACGGTGATAGCGACATCATGCTGTTCTCTAAATCGGGCAAAGTTGTTCGCTTTAACGAGGACAAAGTACGTGCAATGGGCCGTACTGCCTCTGGTGTTCGTGGTATGAAGCTACCAGAAGACGATCAAGTGGTATCACTGATTGTTCCTTCTAACGAAGGCGATATCCTAACTGTGACTCAAAACGGTTACGGTAAACGTACTGAGCTAGCAGAATACCCAACGAAAGGCCGTGCAACGCAAGGTGTAGTATCTATCAAAGTCTCTGAACGTAACGGCCCAGTTGTTGGTGCAGTTCAAGTTGAAGAAGGCGATGAAATGATGATGATCACCGACGCAGGTACGCTAGTACGTACTCGCGTTGCGGAAGTGAGCCAAGTTGGTCGTAACACTCAAGGTGTAACACTGATTCGTACTTCTGACGACGAGAATGTTGTAGGTCTACAACGTATCGACGAAGTAGAAGAAGCAGAGGTAGTTGAAGGCGAAGCTGAAGTAGTAAACGCTGAAACACCAGTGGTTTCTGAGTCAAGTGAAGAGCAAGCATCAGACGCTTCTGATAGCGAGCAAGACACTGAGTAATCTTTCACTTCTTTAAGAAGTTGAGACAAAAAACCGAGCCGTTGTGCTCGGTTTTTTATTACCTAAAATTCGCCGGTGACTTGTTTAAAAGCCAATAGCTAAACCTCGATCAATATTGTTTTAGTGAGAAAAAGGTAGAGTAAAAAGGTCGATGAAAGGAGAGTGGAATGGATATCTGGTTACTGATTGCTTTGCTGCTAATGAGCTTGTTCTTGGTGGTGATCGTGGTTGCATCAAACAGAAATACCAATAATCTCAAAGGTAATCTTGTTATCTCACTTGTTGCAATACTAGCCAGCGTTCTAGTTTGGTCGCAGATGAAGCAAGTGACTCCTCAACTCTCTTCTGATGACGACAGTAGTTACACGGCAACAGATTTCCAAAACGAACTTCAACAGAGCCTTAAGCAAGATCCTAATCAATCAGATCTGTGGTTTAAATTAGGTGGTGTCTATATGCAGAAAGGGGAGTTTGACGCAGCCTATACCTGTTACGACTACGCGATTCGTTTAGATCCAGAGGCACCTTCTGGGCTTTACGCAGCTAAAGCGAGCGCCTTATATTACCTAAGCTCACAGGCGATGAGTGATGATGTGAAAGGACTACTAAAGCAATCTATGAATCTTGATCCCAACGATCGTACGGCATTGATGTTGATAGCGACCGATCACTTCATCAGTATGCGCTATCAACAAGCGATCGACGCATGGACTCAAATCCTCGACTCTAACCAGAAAGGTATTGATCGTGTTTCTATTATTCATTCGATCAACCAAGCTAAACAGATGATCCATTAAGCTTGGTATCACCCAAACCTTTAAGTTATTTACTTTCTTGCATCTCAATTAAACCGCCAGCGTTGTGGATCTGTGTAAACCCTTGAGCTTTCAAATACTGATATGCTTGCCCTGAGCGGTTACCACTGCGGCAATACAAAACGATAGGCTGAGCTTTGTCTATGCTAGCAAAGTGCGTTGCAACCTCAGAAAGAGGGTAGTTAATCGCATTATCTAGATGCCCTTGCTTGAACTCTTCTGGTGTTCTGACATCAACGACAAGCGCACCTTCCCCTATCATTTCCCACCCTGTTTCTGCTCGTTCTGAGGCGTGAAGTCCTGAACTTAATAGTGCGATGCATAATGCTGAAAGCGAAAGTAAGTGCTTCATTCTTTGTTCCTTGAATTAGCTAAAAGGTAATGTGAAGTTGGGACGGTTGAGCGTGCCCAAATCTAAAAAAACCAGCCACACTACTATAGTGTGACTGGTTTTCTCTTATTGGTCTATTTGGCGGAACTAGTATTCGTAGCTAGCTTCACGCTTTTCAGCTTGCTCTTCCCACTTAGGTACCACTGTGTCTAAGAAGTGTTGCTTCTCAGCATTCATTTTATCCATATCCATTCCAAGCGCTTTTTGAGCTGCTTCCTTGGTTGAGATATCTGGAATCTCGATTGGATCGGTAATGCCTTTCTTCGCTAATAGACGAACAATCTTAGTACGCGCGTCTGCTGCACGGTCGACAGCTGTACCAAGAACTTCTAGAGCGACTTCTGGTGCATGCATATGAACACCATGAGATGCGATAGCGTAGTCCCAACGCCATTGAGCATGACGGATATCTTGTAAGATAGGTGCCATCTCTTGCTCTGTTGCACCTGCTTCCCATGCTGCACCAGCCTCAAAGTGAGCGGCTACGATTTGCTTCTCAGCAGTAAGCTTCATGTTTAGTACTTGCGCTTTACGGCTTGAAACGATGTTACGCATGGTCTCTTTAGATTGAGTATGGCAGTTAGCACAGGTGTCTTCGAAGCGGTCAAACGGGTTACCTACTTTATGGTCGGTATAAACGGTGCCATCTTCTTTCGTCACTTTAGGCATATGACAGTCAACACAAGCAACGTTGTTCTTGCCGTGAATGCCTTCGCGCCAAGTTTCGTAACCTGGGTGCTGAGCTTTTAACATAGGTGCTTTAGAGACTTTGTGAGTCCAATCTTTAAAGCCGATCTCATCGTAGTACTCTTCCATTTGCTCAACACGAGTGCCTTTATCCCAAGGGAACTTAACGCCTTTCGTTGGACCTGTGAAATAATATTCCACGTGGCACTGTGCACAAACCGAGGCTTGTTGGTCAAAGCGACCTTGTTCCTCAAAGTTCTTGCCGATCGCATCGAATGCACGTTCAACATAAGGGCGAGTAACTTTTAGTGCTGGTTCGCCATTCTTAAAGCCTTCGCTCTGAGTATCATGACAGTCAGCACAACCAATAGGATTGACAATTTCGCTGCCAAGACGAGCCCATTTACCTTCGAAGTAGCCGTCTTCACCACGCTCTTCAATTACACGAGCCACGTCTGGGCTTTTACAGCTCCAACACGCCATTGGCATTGGGCCAGAGTTTTCGTCGGTTGGCCCGCCAGTACGAAGGGTTTGTCTTACATCATCAACCGCATAAAAGTGGCCGCGGGCTTTGTTGTAGTCTTTCGCGAAACCGTAGCCAGCCCATAGAATAACCATATTTGGATCTTCTTTTAGTGCGTCTTCAATGGCTTTGCTCTCTGACGTTTGTCTCCATGAATGATATTGATCAGGGTGGTTTTGCTCGAACTGGTCGTTACGAGGATCACCAATTTCTTTTTGTTCAGACGCAGCAAAACTGGTCGCGCTTACGAGTGACGCGCTAACCATTAATAGTGCTGTGACCGAATTACGTATCCAATGCTTTTTCACAGTGATATCTCCAATATACTGATTTTTATACCAAGCGTTGTGAGTTTGCTATTCAAATTAAGAATTGGAGAATTGCTGTTTATATTAATTCATAAATAAACACATTTTGTTACGAGTCGGATGTTTGCTTGTTTTAGATCAATTAATGGTAGTGACTTTAATCACGTTGAAGTTTATATAACCCTAAAGGGGTATGCGAGTGGTAAGTAGAAAGAAATTAATTGAGAATTATTATCATATATAACAGTGGATTAGCGATTATGCCCCTGTAATAAATAGGGTGATTGTGTTCACATATTACCCGTTGCATATTTCGCATTACCTAATTAGGGGTATATCCTAAATATAGAAAGCGTTGTGGCTTATCCAAAATAAGAATTGATATCATTTAAGCGGTAATAATATCGTTTAAGGGTACTTTTGTTTAACCGGAATATTATTTAGTTGAGAGTTAAATAATACCGGTATAAGGAAAGGATAAAATGGGCAATATTAAATTGGCCATAGTCATAATGCTTAAATCCCTTCTAGCATTCTGCCTCTATGGTTATTCCATTCATGCTGTTGCGGAGCCCGCTGTTACGCCAGTAGGGGAGTCAACAAGACATGAAGTCGAATTAATACGTGACGAAGATTACAAGTGTGTTCAATGCCATAAAGATTCTAAAGAAACGGTATTTGGTTCACACGGTGAGAGTGCGCACGCTTTACTTGGTCGTGAAGTGAATTGTACCGATTGTCATAGTTCTATTGGCCCCGATCACCGTGATGGCGCACCTGAGGTGGTGAAGTATCGCGCGGCTCAATCACAACCCGGAACTGAAAAGGTTTTCCTCGATCCTAGCTTAATCCTAGATGCCAACAGCCAGTGTATAGATTGTCACAAGCCTGATGATCTGCGCGAAGCGAGTTGGACCCATGACGTACACGCACAAAACTTAACGTGTTCAAACTGTCACGACGTACATGCGAGTGAAGCGAAGGTTCTTGGCCTAGATAAGAAGCAAACCATCAAGCTGTGTGTGGATTGCCATTCAGACTTCAACCAGAAGAAAGAAGGGGAGTAATCTATGAGCTGCTCAAGAAGAAACTTTTTAGCTGGCGCGGGTGCCGTGATCTTCACAACGGGTGTTGCGGGTACTGCAGCAGTCACTAGCCGTAAAACACTGGCAAATGTTCAGGAAGATGGCGCTAAACGTTACGGAATGGTTCATGACGAAACTGCGTGTATTGGTTGTACTGCCTGTACTGAAGCGTGCCGTGAAGTGAACAAAGTACCTGAAGGTGTATCGCGATTAGAAATTATTAAAAGCGAACCTCAAGGCGAATACCCAAATGTTGATTACCGTTTCACTCGTAACTCTTGCCAACATTGTGATAACGCTCCTTGTGTGATGGTTTGTCCTACAGGGGCGGCCTACAAAGATGAGAAGACAGGCATTGTTGATGTGCATAAAGAGAAGTGTGTGGGCTGTGGCTATTGTCTACTTGCTTGTCCATATCAAGTGCGCTTTTTCCATCCTGAAAATAAGTCGGCCGACAAATGTAACTTCTGTCGTGATACCAATCTTGCACAAGGTAAATTGCCTGCTTGTGTTGAATCTTGCCCTACCAATGCGCTGATATTTGGCGATTTAAATGACCCTAAGAGTGAGATTAATCAGGTGCTTAAATCAGAGGTGGTTTACAGAGATAAAGCTTATCTAGGTACCAAGCCAAAACTCTATAAAGTACCACACCAAAAAGGGGAGATTTGATTATGAGTGCATGGGCTTCAGCTTTCCAATCTGGCACCGTGGTTTGGGATTGGATCATTGCTATTTATCTATTTTTAGCTGGTATGTCAGCGGGTGCTGTTATGATCTCGATCTACCTTAAAAGAAAGGTGATTGATGGGGATCCTGCAAATAATGGTGTTTTAAAGGCAACGGCATTTCTAGCGCCATTTGGGATAATTTCAGGCTTATTGATCTTGGTCTTCCACCTAACGAAACCACTATCATTTTGGAAGATCATGATCTTCTATAATCCAACGTCTGTGATGTCGATGGGTGTGATCTTATTCCAAGTGTATATGGTGATCCTATTTGTTTGGATTGGCATTATATTCCGCAATCAGATTGCCGTATTCTTGAGTGATCAAGCATGGTTAAAAGGCCGACTAGACTTTGTCAGCAACTGGATTGGCAAACTAGAATCTTTCGAGAATGCTTTTGAAATATTCTTGGCAGTACTTGCGCTATTGCTTGCGGCTTACACTGGTTTCTTACTTTCTGCACTAAATACCTTCCCAATGCTGAATAACCCAGTGTTGCCTATCTTGTTCTTATTCTCGAGTTTATCCTCGGGAGCGGCAGCGTGTATTCTATTCGGTGTATTGGTATTTAAGGAGTCACCACATAGTGCCAGTATTTCTTGGATCCACGGCTTCGAACGTCCTGTTGTGATGTTTGAACTGTTTGTTCTTGTCACCTTCTTTACTGGGCTAGTATTTGCTGGTGGTCAAAGTGAGCAGGCAGTATGGAACGCCATTGGCAGTGGTTTCTGGGCGAGTTGGTTCTGGTATGGCGTGATAGGTGTGGGCATGGTTCTACCTTTGTTGCTTAATGCTGTAACACCAACATCGGTTCGCCATAGTACTGTGTATATTTTCTCTGTTACTTCACTGAGCCTGATGGGCGTATTAATGCTAAGAACGTTTGTCCTTTATGCAGGGCAATTAACGCTAGCTTAATTTCGCTCAAGTTATAAGGGCGTGTTGGCCTTTTGAACTGATTTTTGCAACGAGTTGCTGGGCATTTATACAAGGCAGAGGCTTTGATGTGTAGCTAGCCTACATGAGAAGCCGATAACGTAGTAGAAATACCCAGCAAACGTTGCCCGAAGGGTTCGGCTAAAAGCGTTTTACTCTTTGTTGAGGGAGATTTGCTTAGAACGACTAGGCTACTTCACCCTCGCCGCGATTAAAACGCTTTTATCTCGAACAAAATTTAACCTCGAAAGGTCAACACGCCCTAGCAAGCAGATGTTGGATACTGAGCATCTGCTTACTAATTCTTTGTTTCTTTGAGTAAAGAAGCTAACTACGGTTTTACTTGGTTCTGCTTAGGTAGATCCTGATTGAGGTGATATGGTCGGTTCTCTGGGGCTATTTAGTTTAATTTTGGTCGCTGTTCTTAGCAGCATTATCGCTGTGCATTCGATGTATCAAATGCTAACTAAACAAGCACAAAATGTGGCTTTAATTCGTAGTTTCTCCCTCTCTAGCGCTTTGTTTTCCATTGGCGCTATCGTTTTACTTGGCTATGCCTTTGTCAGTGACGACTTTTCCATCCTCTATGTTGCAGAGCATTCTAATACCCAATTACCCACCTTCTTCAAAATGGCGGCTGTGTGGGCTGGGCATGAGGGCTCATTATTATTTTGGGTGTTAACCATTAGCTGTTGGTCGGGTGTGATTGCACTACAAAAGCACTATTCTTCGGAGTATCAGAGCCGCGTATTGTGGGTGATGAATGTATTACTCGCGATATTCGCCTGGTTCACCTTGTTTGCTTCGAATCCGTTTGAATTGAACTCCACCTTGCCACTTGAAGGGCGCGATCTTAACCCTATGCTGCAAGACGTTGGTTTGATATTCCACCCGCCTCTGTTGTATTTGGGTTATGTTGGTTTCTCTGTTGTATTGGCATTTGCCGTGGCCGCTTTGCTGGTGGATCCGATTGAGTTCGATTGGGTCGCTCATTGTCGCAGTTGGTGTTTAGTCGCTTGGATCTTTTTAACCGCAGGGATCATTCTTGGTTCTTGGTGGGCATACTACGAGTTAGGGTGGGGTGGTTGGTGGTTCTGGGACCCGGTAGAAAATGCCAGCCTATTACCTTGGCTAACATCAACCGCTCTACTGCACAGTTTGGGCGTTGCTAAAGGCAAGCAACAGTTGCTGAAGTGGTCACTTAGCCTTGCTTTCATTACGTTTTGTTTAAGTATCCTCGGTACTTTTATCGTTCGATCTGGCGTTCTCACTTCCGTTCATGCTTTTGCTGTTGACCCAACCAAAGGTATCGCGCTGTTGCTGATACTGGTTTTGGTGTTAGTGAGTTCGTTTTCTCTTCTTATAGTTCGTGGTGAATCTTTCGAGTCGGATCTAATCACCAGTTTTGCTAGCAAAAGTTTTTTGAGTTTAGTCGCGGTACTTATATTTGTACTGGCTACGGCGGTGGTGGTGTTTGGTACCTTCTATCCAATGGTCTTTGAATTGCTTGGCCTTGGAAACATCTCAGTGGGTGCACCTTACTTTAACCTTCTTATTGCGCCATTGGCTCTGCTTGCGATGGGAGTGATAGGCTTAGCACCATTGCTCAGTATTAAACCTCAAGCATCGAAAGGTGTGGTTGGGTGTATTGCTTTGTTGTCCTCCGGTCTTGGCTTGCTGACTTACATTTTGCAAGTAAGCACGGTCCAAGTGATGGTGCTGCTGACATGGTCACTCGCCTTTTGGGTAGTCCTTACTCATGTTTACGGATTAGTAGTAGCACGCGATTCTAAGTTTCAACGTAAAGTGTGGGTAATGACATTAGCGCATGTTGGCGTCGCTGTGTTAGCTGTAGGGGCAGCAATGAACAGTTACCATTCTTTTGAACGCAGTTATAAATTGAGTCCTGGAGAGCAGGTAGAGTTCATGGATTGGACGCTTTCGCATCAGGACACTGAGCTTTATGTCGCTTCAAACTTTACGGCTGAAAGAGCGGTGCTTACGTTGCGCACTGGCGAGCGAGCGTTTGCTATCAATCCAGAGAGAAGACACTATCAAGTCAGAGTGATGAACATGAGTGAGCCTGCCATGAAGTGGTTTTGGCATGGCGATGTCTACATCACTATGGGAGAGAAAGTCGATTCAACAGCGTATGCATTTCGTGTTCAGTACAAGGCGTATGCACGCTGGATTTGGTTCGGTGGGCTGATTTCTATCTTAGGCGGATTGCTTTCACTGACTCATCGTAAAAAGAAAACCGTTAAGGCGTCACAGTATGCATACCAACGTTCGTAACAAACTTATCGTGCTCATTACGCTGGCACTGATCGTGGTGTTGGCATTTTTGTTTGCATTAGAGAATAAACAGCAAACCACCACAGTATCGACATCACAAAGAGTGTTCCCTGAATTTACATCGACGGCGTTAGTAGATAGTCAAAGCATCAAAGCAAATCAGCAGCTAACGCGAGCGGACATCACACAACACGCTTATCAACTGGTCAATGTATGGGCATCATGGTGCGGGATCTGTAAAACGGAGCATGCGTATTTATTGGAGCTTCAAGACCAAGGTATTCCAATTATTGGACTTAACTACAGAGATAACTCGGCCGCTGCTATTAATGTGCTATCGAATGATGGCAACCCTTATTCAAAAGTGATTAGCGACCCTCAAGGTAAGTTAGCGCTCGAACTTGGTGTAATAGGGACTCCAGAGACATACTTGGTTGATGCTAAAGGAAATATTGTGAAGAAGTTAATGGGTGTAATTAACGAATCCGTGTGGCAAGATGAGCTTGCTTTTTATTTTGATGGTGTGGATGGATAATGAGATCTTTAGCCCAAATAATATTATTCGTCTCTATGATTATCACGATAAGTCTACCCACATCCGCAGAAGATTTGTTTGTTCCCAGTGATAAGAGCACCAGCATACAAGTGGAGCTTTTTGAGTTTGAAAGGCCCGACCAACAACAGCGCGCCATTGCTTTAGCAAAGACACTGCGCTGTCCTCAATGCCAAAACCAGAACCTGATTGAATCAAACTCTCCGATTGCGAAGGACTTACGCCTTGTTGTATTTAATATGGTGAAAGCAGGGAAGAGTAATCATGAAATTACTCAATATATGACAGAAAGGTTTGGTGAGTTTGTACTTTATAAACCAGCGATGAGCGTTTCAAACTTATTACTTTGGCTGCTACCGAGCCTATTATTTTTACTATTTATATATTTATCAGTAAAAAGTGTTAGAAAGCGCTCATAAAAATTGTGTATTACTGTTTACCAATTGAACTGTATTTTGTAACATTAACGGATTATAAAGGCTAAGCACTGTTATATAAGGATGTGTCTGTGGATAACGTTATCTCAAATTTAAAAAAAGAGTTCCATACTCATGTCCAGTCAGATAAATGGGCAGAAAGATACAGTGCGAAATCGAGCATCTCGACTCTGACGCAAGAAGAGTTAGCTGAGCTGGAAAATGCTTGGGTTCAACTTGTGATTTGGAAACAGACTCAAGTGAGTTAATCGTTCGGTAAAACGAGCACGATTCGCCGCAACTGATTCATTTGTAACCCCATGTTGGTCATTCCAATGTGGGGTTTTTTCTTACCTGGAAGAATGGTTGTTATAATATAACAATTTTGTCACCATCGACCTTGAAAAAAATTGTTAACAGCCTCATAGTGTCTATCATTAGATAGTTAGCTACAAAATATTGCCCAGACATATAATGTAGCGTTGTTAAATACATCGAATTTTCAAGTGAGTATAACTATGGCGGAAGTGCGTGCCAGAATAGATTTCAAAGTAGGGGTAACAAGCAGTATTGATGCTGAATTACTCTCTTTTCATGGATTGAAAACAGATAAAGAGCATGTTGCTGTAATATTTAAATCAGCAGATAAAACACAAGATGTTCCTCTTGTTCGTATGCACTCTGAGTGCCTTACTGGTGATGTTTTCCACTCTTCTCGCTGTGATTGCGGTGAGCAGTTAGATGAAACGATTAGAATCATGGGCGAAACTGGCGGTGTGATTCTTTATCTACGCCAAGAAGGTCGTGGTATTGGCTTATACAATAAGATCGATGCATACCGTCTTCAAAGTGAAGGTATGAACACGTACGAAGCGAACAACCACCTAGGTTTCGGTGATGATTTGCGAGATTTCACTGAAGCGGCTGAGATGCTGCGTGCTCTAGGTATCCCGAAGATTCGTTTGGTCACGAACAACCCTAAGAAGATTAACGAACTGAAGTCTTACGGTATTGAGATAGAAGAAGTAGTTAATACGTCTGCCCATATCAAATCTGGCAACGAAAATTACCTTAAAGCAAAAGTCTCACACGGTAAGCATAACCTGGATATCTAGCCCGTTTACTTGTTGTGCCTAACACAAAAATGTTTAAAGACCTCACATATGTGAGGTTTTTTTGTATTTATCTTGCAATAAAATTGTAAGTTTGTATTATTCAAATCCGTAGTGTAAATGATAATGGTTTGCACTATTACTACGAATAATAATTTAAAGCTCAACAAGGATGCTTCATGACTATCAAATCTTTAGTGACAAAAGCCGTAACTTCGTCACTCATTTTTGCCTCTGCTTCTTCTTTCGCTGCAGTAACTCAAGATCAAGTTGTAGAACATTACGCAGATATTGCTCACGCGGTATTTGCAGACTCAGTAATCACAGCAAAAGCGTTGAACTCTTCTATTGATACCTTCTTAGCTTCTCCTTCTGCTGGCAACTTCGAAAAAGTAAAACTGGCTTGGCTTGAGTCTCGCGTACCATACCAACAGTCAGAAGTATTCCGCTTCGGCAACGTGGTTGTTGATGATTGGGAAGGTCAACTGAATGCATGGCCACTAGACGAAGGTCTGATTGATTACGTTTCTTCTGATTACCAATACGAACTAGGTAACGAGGGCGCAAGCGCTAACATCGTTGCAAACAAAACGTTCCAAATCGGTCAAACGACAGTAGACGCGACGAACATTACGCCTGAACTAATTGCCGAGCTTAACGAGATCGGTGGTTCTGAAGCGAACGTTGCATCTGGTTACCACGCGATCGAATTCCTACTTTGGGGCCAAGACCTAAACGGCACAAACGCAGGTGCTGGTCAGCGTGCTTACACTGACTTCGTTGTTGGTGCTGAGTGTACAAACGGTAACTGTGACCGTCGTGGCGCATACCTAAAAGCGTCTGCTGAGCTACTAGTTCAAGATCTAGAGTGGATGGAAAAGCAGTGGGCTAAAGGCGAGAAAGGTAACTACCGTCAAGAGCTTCTTTCTGAGTCAAGCGAAAATGGTCTACGTAAAATGCTATTCGGCATGGGTTCACTTTCTCTAGGTGAACTTGCTGGTGAGCGTATGAAGGTAGCTCTAGAAGCGAACTCTACTGAAGATGAGCACGATTGCTTCTCTGATAACACGCACAACTCTCACTACTACAACGAGCAAGGCATCTACAACGTTTACACGGGTCTATACAAGCGTGAAGACGGTACTCTGCTTTCAGGTCCAAGCCTATTTGACCTAGTTGAGCAAAAAGATGAGCAAGCTGCGAAAGAGATTCAAAAGCAGTTTGACCTAGCACGTGCACAAGTAGGCCAACTAGTAACATCGGCTGAGAAAAACAACCAGCACTTTGACCAGCTAATTGCTGCTGACAACGCTGCAGGTAATGCATTAGTAAACAAAACAATTGTTGCTCTAGTATCTCAAACAGCTGCAATTGAGCGTGCTGCTGGTGTGATTGGCATTGATAGCCTAAACCCAGACACGGCTGACCACGAGTTCTAAGAACCCGAGCCAGGAACAAATGTAAGGGCTCTAATTGAGCCCTTAATTGTTTGCTAAGAAAAAAGCTACTTCCTTATAAAAACTAAAATCAAAAATTCAGCAAGGCACTGTATGAAGTCGTATCTATCCGCCTCACTCTTAACTGCACTGTTTTTCTTATCTCCATTACACGCCCATGAAACCTACTCCGGTGGTAAAACAACCGTGAAGAAAGATGGGGCGAATGCTTTTTCTCTTCCTGCTGCTAACTTGCCAATGAGCAAGCGCTTAGATTTCAGCGTGGGTAACAGCTTCTTTAGAAATCCTTGGGTGCCCGCGCCATCATCAACTGACGCTCGTGATGGTTTAGGCCCGCTGTTTAACACTAACGGTTGTCAAAACTGTCATATCAAAGATGGGCGAGGCCACGCGCCAGAAAAAGGCGATGAGAACGCCGTGTCTATGTTGGTTCGTCTTAGTATTCCAGCTGAAACACCTGAGCAGCGACAAGCCTTTATTCGTGATGGTGGCATTCCAGAGCCAACATACGGCGGTCAGTTACAAGACTTTGCACTTCAAGGGGTAAAACCAGAGGGCAAGGTGAACATCAGTTACACAGATGTGCCTGTTACTTTTAAAGACGGCACGGTTGTTACTCTGCGTAAACCTTCTTTAAAGATCACTGAACTTGCTTTCGGTGAAATGCACCCTAAAACAGAATTCTCAGCTCGTGTTGCGCCACCGATGATTGGTTTGGGCCTGCTCGAGAGTATTCCTCAAGAGACGATTCTTGGCTTCGCGAAGCAACAAGCAGCGGATAACCAAGGCGTATCAGGTAAAGCCAATTACGTTCTTGATGTTCGCACAAACGAAATGGCACTGGGACGTTTCGGTTGGAAAGCTGGTCAGCCAAACTTGATGCAGCAAAATGCGGCAGCATTTAACGGTGATTTGGGCTTAACAAGCAGCTTATTCCCGAACGAAAACTGCACCTCAGCTCAATCAACTTGTGATGACTTTCCAAATGGCGGTGAGCCAGAAGTGAGTGATAACATCCTCGACTTCGTAGAGTTCTATTCTCAACATCTGGCGGTTCCAATCCGTCGTAATGTTGATGACCCGGCAGTCATTCAAGGCAAAAAATTGTTCAAAGACATTGGTTGCCAAAGCTGTCACCAAGCTGAAATTCGTACAGCCAAGCGCGAAGGTTTGCCAGCACTATCTGACCAGTTAATCAGCCCTTATACCGATATGTTGCTGCATGATATGGGCGAAGGCCTAGCAGATAACCGTCCAGAGTATCTAGCGAATGGACGTGAGTGGCGAACCACGCCATTGTGGGGTTTAGGTTATACAAAAGAAGTGAATGGCCACACCTTCTTGCTGCACGATGGCCGAGCAAGAAACGTGATGGAAGCGGTACTTTGGCACGGTGGTGAAGCTGAGATGGCGAAACAGAAAGTGTTGTCACTCAGTCGTAGCGAACGTGAAGCACTGCTGGCGTTCTTAGATTCACTATAAGCTAACTTGAACTCAGTTGGGCCAGAGGCTTGATGAGTAAAGCAAGTAAGCGAATAAATGACTGACTGCCGCTGAACTTGTAGAAATACGAGCGCAGCGGTAGTTTTCATATTTAATGAACTCATATAATTAAAAGAAAAATTAGGAAGTAAGGTAACAGCATGGCTCAAAAATTATTGTTAATGCCTTTGTCGGTTTTAGCCATGGCAGGCTGTCAGTCATCAGGGGAACAAGCTGCTTCGTCTGAGGTTAACGGTGTGTCTTATCAAGCCGACACGACAAGTCATATTAGTCGTAGTGTGTATCAACAGGAGTTTGATTCAGCAGTACTATTCGCTAAGCAATCAAGCGAATTAGAAGCCTTGATGCAGGGCTACTGTGAAACAAATAACGTTGAGTTAGATGCAGTTAAAAATCAGTGGCAGCTCACTATGAATAGTTGGATGGCACTGCAAGGACAAGAGCGTGGTCCAACAGCCGCGTTAGAAGAAAGCTGGAATGTTCAATTTTGGCCAGACAAAAAGAACACGACGGGCCTTAAAATGCGTCAGTTGACGCAACAGAATAAAGCTTGGACGCAAGACGAAATTGCACAGCAAAGCGTGACAGTTCAAGGCTTGGGTGCTTTGGAGTGGGCGCTATATGACCAGCAATCACCATTGCTTAAAGATAAGGCATCGGGTTGTCTGTCTTCACAAGCAATCGCACAAAACTTGGCAATGAAATCAGCTTCAATTGCTGAAGCTTGGCAAGTTAACCCATGGCTTGCTTTGGACGAGATGCGTTGGGAGTCGGAATACATCGCTCTTTTGACGAACCAGCTTGATTACAGCATGAAGAAGTTAAGCCGCCCGATGGCAAAAATTGGTCATCCGCGCCCATACTTTTCAGAATCTTGGCGAGCGCAAACCTCTATGACTCAACTAAAAGCGAATGTTGCGGCTCTAGAGAAATTGTATTTCGCTGACGGTAACGGCCTTGATGGCTTGCTGAGAGAGAAAGGGCTCAATGATTTGGCTGATCGTGTTGCTGATCAGTTCACACTGACATTAGAGACTTGGCCAACGGATTCGAGCTTGTTCAGTTTACTGCAGAGCAAAGAAGGTTACCGAGAGGTTCTGACTCAGTACAACAAGCTAGAACGTTTGAAGTACCTGATTCATGAAGAAGTAGCGATAGAGCTGGGCGTGGTAATAGGATTTAATGCTACCGATGGTGACTGATACTACACGAAGAAACTTACTGAAAGCAGCACTTGGGTGTGCTGCTGTCCCAGTGCTGCCGTTCGGATGTGCAAGCCGTTCAGGTGAAAAGGCATCGAACAAACCTCAGTTGATTGGTTGTGCGCTTAATGGTCGAGACCAGTATTCCGCGGTTGTCGCTGATGAATATGGCATGCCACTGACTCAGCTACCGATCCCCGAGCGTGGGCATGGTGTTGCCATTTGTCCAACGTCATCCCACGCAGTCGTGTTTGCCCGTCGCCCGGGTGACTACTTTATGGTGTTTGACTACAAAAGTGGTGCGCAGATAAAAATGGTAGTGAAGGGTAACAACCGTCACTTCTATGGTCACGGTGTTTACTCGTTAGACGGCACACTACTGTATGCGACTGAAGGGAAAACGGACACGAGCCAAGGCGTAATTGGCGTCTATGATGTCACGCAAGGGTATCGTAAGGTCGAAGAATTCACCGGTTTTGGCATTGGCCCTCACGAGGTGATCATCATGCCGGATGGTAATCTTGCTATCGGTGTTGGCGGTGTACACACTGATGGTCGAACACCGAAAAATTTGGATTCCATGCAGCCTAGTTTGAGCTATGTTTCATCGCAAGGTGAACTGCTTGATCAGGTTGAATTGTTGGATAAGAAATTAAGTATTCGACACTTAGCGCATGACGGGGCTGAGACTGTACTTTGTGGTCAGCAATATCGTGGCGAACCTGATGAATATCCTTCACTTTTGGCGATGCATACAAAAGGCGGCGAGTTCGAATCCTTGAACGCAGAGCCAGAGCAATGGGCGCGATTTAATCATTACATTGCAAGTATCGCAGCATCCGATGATTGGATTATCGCCACCTCTCCACGAGGTAATTGCTACGGTATTTGGTCTAAACAAACCAAAGAGTTAGTGGAGCTATCGGCATTGTCTGATGCCTCCGGTGCTGTGCTTCTTGATGGGGAATTTAGATTGAGTTCTGGGGCGGGGAGTGTGGTTAGTCAACGCAAACCATATGAGAAATCAACACAGCAATCATCCATTCAGTGGGATAACCACTGGAGTTCTATCTGATTTATAACGTCATCTAAAAATAACATGCTGACTCCAGTTTCTTTGCCATACTTATGGGATGGATAAAGGTGGAGTGAGCATGTTAGCGAAATACTTCTGTGGATTATTGTTGCTAGTTTCAATGAACACATGGGGCTATACGAGTTCTGAGGAGCGTCGGTTTATTCCGGCAGATTCAGAGCTCTCTTTCATGCTTATCTATCCCGAACTCACCCAGAGTATTTATCAAGACACCTCATTTCCATTCTTGTGGGACTCTACAGAGCTTGTTAAAGCGTTTGAATTCCAGTTATCGCTGATTGAACAAGCGAAGATGGCACCGCTTTTCGAACGACAGCTCAAACAGATTCGCCAGTATCAATCTCGCCAGCAGTGGCAAGAGTTAGACATACTGCTCACCGACACCTTCATCTACTATCTGAGCTACGTTGAGAATGCGCCTATCATAGGTAAGGAGTGGTATTTCTCCGGTCAGCTGCACTCGAAACTACCCGCACCTTCACCTCATATTGTTATGAGGCTTAAAAGCAGCGTCGCCAATGATTACTTATTGGAGATGGTGTTGTCTTACGCGCCACCGGTTGGCGATTTTGACCAATTCAAAGCAACCTATTCTGTTTTAAACACGGCATCAGAGCTTGGTATTGAACGTTACCGCCAGAAAGGGCTAAAACGCTTGGGAGATCAGCTTTCAGACAAAGCGACGCTGGTTGAGCGCATTGCATTGGTTGGCGTAGATACTTCAATGATCGCTGTCGATTCTCCTCGGTTTGATCGAGACTTGCAAATCGCGACCAAAGCCTTTCAGCGCATGCATGGGATTACCGCGGATGGGATTATCGGACCAGACACGATCAAGTGGATCAATATGAGCTTTGATGATCGACTTACTTCCCTAGCATTGAACGCCGAGCGTGCCCGCTTATGGCCAAGAAATAGAGACTCACTGATTGTGGTGAATGTACCTAGTTTTGATATGAAGTATTGGGAAGATGGGGAAGAGGTTTTTGAATCTAAAGTTGTGGTCGGAAGAAAATCGAGAAAAACACCACTCTTAGAGATAAAACTTGATTCGGTTATCTTAAATCCGACTTGGAACGTGCCATGGAAAATCATGGTTAAAGATATCTTGCCTAAAGTAAAAGCCGATGAGAGCTATCTTGAAACACACAATTTTCAAGTGATCGATGGTTGGCGTTCGATGGAAACCGTCGATACTACTGAGATAGATTGGCAGACGATCAAATTCAACTCTTTCCCTTATCGAATGCGTCAGCAAGCAGGCTCTAGCAACGCATTAGGGTTGTACAAGTTCAATACGCCCAACAAGCGAGCCATCTATCTCCATGACACCCCAAGTAAAAGCTTGTTTAACGATGATTTCCGCGCCTATAGCTCAGGTTGTATTCGTGTTGAGCATGCCGAGGAACTTGCCGAGTTGTTATTTGCGACTAAGGTAAAGAAAGTACCCAATCAGGATGATGAACTTGCTCCCAATACAAAGGTTCGACTCAAGAAACGAATTCCGGTACACATTATTTACCAAACCGTGTTGTTTGAAGAAGAGGGCATACAGTACCGTGGCGACATTTATCAATACGATAAACAGGGTGGCTAATGACAGATATGCATAGAATGGTGATCTTGACCAAAAAATGACAACTAACCTTCTATTGATAAAATTATAATGAGTATCAATAACTAACCGTGCAAAGGTTACAAATACTAACGTTTTGCACGTTTTTTGTGCGTTGACGCAGCAATTCCCATTATGTATCGTGCGTTTTTTGTTCGATCTAATTGGGTTTTCTTGCTGTATGTCTCAAAGTTTATTTTCACGCCGTCAGTTCCTGACTTACGCTGGTGGTACTGCTGTTGTTGCCTCACTTACTCCTTCTATTGCCTTTGCTTCATACCCTGATCAACCAAGAACGATTAGCATGAACAACCTCCACACTGGTGAAAGGTTAGAGAGCTGCTATTTCGATGGCACTAACTATGTTGGTGATGAGATGGCGCGTCTTAGCAAACTATGTCGTGACTTCCGCCGTAACGAAATACACCCAATGGATAAGAACCTTTTTGACCAAATTACTCAGATTCAAAATATCTTAGGTATTCAAAAAGAAGTTCAGATCATCTCTGGTTATCGCTCTCCAGCAACCAACGAAGCGTTACGCTCAAAGTCGAGTGGTGTTGCTAAAAAGAGCTACCACATGCTTGGTAAAGCGATCGATTTCCGTATCGATGGTGTTGATTTGAAAGAGTTGAGAGATGTAGCAAGAAGCCTACAAGCGGGTGGTGTTGGTTACTATGCTCGCAGCAACTTTATACACATTGATACTGGCCCTGTGCGAACTTGGTAGAGCAAGATTCAGTGGGGGAGCAAAACGGTAGGTACTTGTCAAAGTAGACATCCAATGTCATAGTTTGCCCAAATTTCAGTTTGCCCTCTAAGGTTTGTATATGTCTCTTAAGTATCAAGTTGTACCTGTTACCTCTTTCGCTCAAAACTGCTCGATTGTGTGGTGTGATGAAACCATGGAAGGCATTGTTGTTGATCCAGGTGGTGACATTCAACAGCTAGCTGCAATAATCGAAGAGCTGGGCGTTAAGGTAGTGAACTTGGTGCTGACTCATGGTCACTTAGATCATGTGGGGGGGACGGTGCCACTTTCTGAGATGTTGAACGTTGAGATTGTTGGCCCACATAAGGCTGATAACTTCTGGCTACAAGGCCTAGAGAATCAAAGCCAAATGTTCGGTTTCCCACTGTGTAAAGCGTTTGAACCAAATACTTGGTTAGAAGAGGGCGACAAAGTAACGTTTGGTAACCAAGTTATCGATGTAATTCATACTCCAGGCCACACACCAGGCCACGTGGTACTGTTTAGCGAGCAAGCTCGTTTAGCGTTTGTTGGTGATGTGCTGTTTAACGGTGCCATTGGTCGTACTGACTTCCCACAAGGCGATTTCAACACGCTTAGCACATCGATCAAGACTAAGCTTTGGCCACTAGGCAGTGATGTAACTTTCGTTCCTGGTCATGGCCCTGAATCGACATTCGGTCGTGAGCGTGCATCAAACCCATTCGTAGCCGATGAGATGCCTTTGTACTAAGTCTGTCATAGAGCATCAGAACGATTGAAAATGAAGCTTAGCTTTTCTTCTGAAAGTTAAGCTTTTTTTATGGTTCATCGCGGATTAGCTTGCGGGTTTACTTTCTAAGCCTATTGGGTGTTAATCAGAAACACGCTCGGCAGCCGCTAGGTAGCGCCGAGCCAAGCCTACAAACTCTTCCCCGCTAATATTTAGGTCATTGGTTGATATGAAAATATCGTAGCCGTGAAAACCTCTTTGATATTTCATTCTGTTAGCGAGCATCGCCTGTAGTCCAGAATAATCTTTGATGACGGCTTTCTCGTCACTTGATGTTTTAGAGGGGGTAGATTCAGCTTGTATTTGGCTGTCACTAAAATAGCGCTCTTCAGTGTTTTCTGATTCTTTAAATTTACTCAGCTCTACACAGCCAGCTTCAGTACAGCGAGCGTGGTAATGCGAAGAGTCGAGAACCATGTCTTCAAAGTTCGACTCCTTACCCGCTTGCTTGGCTCCCAAATACAAAAGTGCACGCTGGCTGAGCAGTAATTCGCAGGTGATTTTAGGGCAAATGGAATCCAAGTAGGGTGAGTAATCTTTGACCTTAATACCGATCCAAGGAAGAGGTTGATGCCAGCCATCTTGTTCATAAGTACACAAGCCGATTTTTTGGATATTACTCCACTTTAAAACCCATCCACCTTTATAAAAGTGCTGCTGAAAATGTGTCGGAGTGAGTGTGAACATCACCCGGCTGCGTAGCATTAAATAATAGCCTGTTCCAAGCAGTGTAATAATGCAAAAAGCGCCTACGATCAGTAACTTTGGATTATCGCTATAGAGTGCAATGATGAAGCAAATAAAGCCCAAAATAACAGCTAGAATACGGTATGCTCGAGTGAACGAAGGCAAAGAGAAATTAGTGAGATGACGAGTGTCCATAGGCAACACCAAGTTTTCATATTTTTGTCTGGATGGATAACCAGTGTATATGACCCTGAATTGATAAGTCGATGTTTAAATAATAGACGCTAGTAGACAATATCGGTATTTTTCGTCGACTTTCGGCGCTTCACTCTACAAATAGCTCCTGTTTTTTGGTATAAATCGCGCTTCAAATTTTCACCACTGCGAAAAGAGCAGTGAACTGGAGAAATATTCAATGAGACTTGCTCATAAGCGTAAGGTGCAGGCTAAACTGCAGAAACGCACTAAAGCGGCTGTAGTTAAAGCAGTGGCAACGCCGAAAAAAGCGAAGCCTGTCGCAGAGAAAGTTGTAGCAGAAAAAACTGTAGCAGCAAAACCAGCGGTAGAGAAAACAGTAGCAGCAACTAAAGAAGTTGCAGTAGCACTGACTCCTAAGCAACAACAAGTTCTAGACATCGTTGTTAGCAATGCTGAAGGCATTAACCCTAAAGGTATCGGCCTAGCAGCTGGTCAAGAAGACGCGAAAGCAGCTTCATGGGCAACAGGCGCATTGAAAAAACTTCTTGAAGAAAACCTAGTAGCGAAAGAGCAGCTAGCAGGTAACAAGGTTATCTACAAAGCTATCTAATCCCACGGGATGATATTCGCTTCGTTAAGTTTTTAAGCCTCGATTATCGAGGCTTTTTTGTATCTGCAACACAAGACTCACTCCTATATTCCCTCCACAATTCTTGTTCGCTTATTTAGGCTAACACCTGGCTTTGTCTCTCATCAGTAAGCACCAAAGTAGGGCGAATCTCGAACAAAACACCGATAATTTCCCCCGAAACTAAAGCGATGAATAGAGCTTCATCACGAAATAGCAAACAAATGTTAATTCGGCTTCATTGTAACTACTTAGGTATTTATCAATACGTATTCTTCGTGTGAATAGTCTTAGTCCTTTAAAACTGGCACTGGTCATTTAACTCCTACGTAGTTCTACTTAGTTCTTTGGTCTAATACGTATCTCTGTGCGGAGTATTCGTGCGTGCTCTCCCTGATATCTTGTTGCCTGATCGCGGTGCACTCTTATGTTGAATCATAAAAAATGCTCAAAGAAAGAGTGTTAACCCAACAAAGGACGTGAACATGAGTCTCATTTCTAACTCCCTCACACGAGTTTTTAAAAACGTAGCGGTAACCGCTGCGGCTTGTTTAGCTTTGGTCGCTACTGGTGCAACAGCTGCGGATAAGGTTTACCGTTTGAAACTTGCTGAAACGTGGGGACCAAACTTCCCTGTTTTCGGTGACGCTACCAAGAACATGGCGGCGATGGCTGAGAAAATGTCGAATGGTCGACTGCAAATCAGAATCGATTCAGCGAACAAACACAAAGCCCCTCTAGGCGTTTTTGACATGGTTAAGTCTGGTCAATACGACATGGGTCACTCAGGCTCGTACTACTGGAAAGGTAAAGTTCCAAACACTCTTTACTTCACTTCTATGCCTTTCGGTATGACGCCAGCAGAACAATACGCATGGTTCTACCACGGTGGCGGTATGGAGTTAATGGAGCAGGTTTACTCTCCACATAACTTAATGTCGTTCCCAGGTGGTAACACGGACATTCAAATGGGTGGTTGGTTTCAAAAAGAGATCAACAGTGTTGAAGATCTACAAGGTCTGAAGATGCGAATCCCTGGTTTTGCGGGTGAAATCCTAGCAGAGCTTGGCGCTAAACCGACCAACATTGCTCCGGGTGAGCTTTACACGTCTCTAGAGCGCCGCACGATTGATGCACTAGAGTGGGTAGGCCCTTCACTGGACCTGCGAATGGGTTTCCACAAAATCGCGCCTTACTACTACACAGGTTGGCATGAGCCGGGTTCAGAGCTTCAGTTCCTAGTGAACAAACGCACTTGGAACAAGCTTCCTGAAGATCTACAAGAAATTTTACGTGTTGCAATGCGTACAGCAGCTTACGACATGTACACACAAGCAACGCACGAAAGTGGTAAGAACTGGGTTTCTATGAAAACTGAGTACCCAGATGTACAAGTGAAAGACTTCCCGCCAGAGGTTATGTCTGCACTAAAAGAAGCGAACGACCGTCTACTTGCTGCCCATGCTGAGAAAGATGAGCTAGCAAAAGAGATTCAAGCTTCACAAGCTGCTTACCTAGAGCAAGTACGTTCATGGACGGATATTTCACACAGAGCTTACCTAAATAGCCAAGCGAAATAATCGCCCCTTGTAGAACTAAATCTAAATGAACCCGAAGCTTTTCTTATTAAGTATTTATGAGTGAATAAGCTGACGGTTCATTTAAAACATAATAACTAACCTGTATTACGCTCAAGAACCTTTTCTACGTCCTACAGCTTGTTAATTAAGCTGCACGATGTCTTTTCAAATTCCATGGAGTCGGGAATGCGAAGTCTAATTTATATTGAACGCATATTTAATCGTATCGGTGATGCACTGGGATGGCTTTCCAGTATGTTGTTTATTTTACTTATCGCCAACGTCGTGTATGACGTTGTCATGAGATATGCATTCAACGATGTCTCAATTGCCTTTCAAGAGATGGAATGGCACCTGTTCTCTGCCGTATTCCTATTAGGTGTGCCATATGCCATTAAAGCGGGCGGCCATGTTCGAGTCGATGTGTTCTACGAGCAACTGAGCTTTAAAGCCCAAGCCATTATTGACCTGCTAGGCACGCTTATATTTCTTCTTCCTTTTTGTTTACTCGTCGCTTGGTTCGGCATTGATGTTGCCAAAGAGAGTTATGAACTGGGTGAGACCTCAGGCGATCCCGGTGGCTTGCCTTATCGATGGATCATCAAAGCCATGATCCCGTTGTCGTTCTTCTTAATGGCATTGAGTGGCGTAGGTTTGATCCTGCACTCACTTAACAAGATTTTTAATCCGCACCTTATCCACGCAAATCATAAGTAGAGGCTAAACATGATTGGAATAGTAATGTTTTTTGTAGCCTTGTTTGCACTATTACTTGGCTTCCCAGTTGCGTTTACCTTTGGTGGTATCGCCTTAATCTTTGGTGTGTGGGCTGAAGGCATCGAAATGTTTGCCTTTATGCCATATCGAATTCAATCGATCATGGAAAATACGGTACTGATGGCCGTTCCATTATTCGTTTTCATGGGGCTTGTTCTGCAAAAGACCAAGCTTGCTGAACAACTGCTTGAGTCTATGGGCCGCTTGTTTGGTGGTGTACGTGGTGGTATCGCGATTTCTACGGTATTAGTAGGTTCGTTACTTGCTGCTTCAACTGGCGTGGTTGGTGCTTCTGTTGTTGCGATGGGCCTTATCTCTTTGCCAGTAATGCTTAAGTACAATTACGACAAAGGCTTAGCCTGCGGTACCATTTGTGCTTCTGGTACCTTAGGTCAAATCATCCCACCATCGATCGTTTTGATTCTACTCGGTGATGTACTTGGTGTTCCGGTTGGTGACCTGTTTCAAGCGGCGATTTGGCCGGGTGTAATGCTGGTGGGCGCGTACATTGTTTATATTTTGATATACGCAAAACTTCACCCTGAAGCCGCTCAGCCTATTGAGCGTGATGATTCAATCAGCCGTAAACAAGAAGTGATTGATGCGCTTAAAGCGATTCTTCCGCCACTCGCGTTAATTATTGTGGTACTGGGTTCTATCTTTGCGGGTGTGGCGACGCCGACAGAGTCTGCTGCATTGGGTGGCGCAGGTGCGATGATACTTGCACTGCTATATGGTCAGTTTAGTTGGTCAATGGTATATGACGCCTCTAAAGAAACCGTAAAAGTGACAGCGATGGTGTTTGCTATCTTGTTGGGTGCGACAGCTTTCTCAATGGCGTTTACCTACACTGGCGGTGATTATCTGGTAGAGGAGTGGATGCTGCAGCTTCCGGGTGAGAAGTGGGGCTTCCTGATCATTACCATGCTGGTTATTTTGATTCTGGGTTTTTTCATCGACTTCGTAGAGATCTGTTTCATCATCGTACCAATCTTAGCGCCTGTTGCTGAGTTAATGGGCATCAACATGACGTGGTTCGCTATCTTGATTGCAATGAACCTACAAACCTCCTTCTTGACGCCACCATTTGGTTTTAGCTTGTTCTACCTAAAAGGCGTGGCACCAAAAGGCGTAACGACCAAAGACATCTACCGAGGTGTGATGCCTTTCATTGTGATTCAGATATTTGTACTTGGGTCACTTCTCGCGTTCCCAGCGTTTTATGGAATGTGAGTGACACCAAGAATGTGAACGATATGTAACAACGGCTATCTATAAATTGCTAAAATAAAACGGCTTATTGATGTTCAATAAGCCGTTTTTAGTGAGGAAAAGGAATGCCTCTAAAAGCCAAGCTGATTCTGCTAACGCTACTCCCGTTGCTGCTGGTTACGGCGAGCATTAGTTGGATCTCGTTACACCAGACTAAAACCCTGGGTGATAAAGAGGTCGAGATCTTCAGAGACAGCCTGATCAAATCCAGAGAGAATGCACTCAAGGACACTGTCGATCTCGCTTTCGATGCCATCGAACACATCTACAACGATCCCGATATTCAAGAAGCCCAAGCTAAAACGGAAGTTCGAGCCATATTGTCTAAACTTAGATATGGCGCGGATGGCTATTTTTTCGCTTACGATCGTCACGGAACCAATCTCGTTCATCCGATACAGCCGGAATTGATCGGCCAGAACTTGTTGCAGCTTCAAGATGAAGATGGCGATTTTCTGATTGAAGCCTTGTTGCGAGAAGCACAAACCGGTGGAGGCTTTCATCAATATTTTTGGCAAAAGCCTTCGACAGGGGAGGTGGTCTCTAAGTTGAGTTATGCCGCTTGGTTGGAACGCTGGGATTGGATGATTGGTACGGGTTTATACATTGAAGATGTGCATCAAGAAGTCGCTTCAATGCAGGCTGCGATCAACAAGAACATTGAAACCACATTTTTCTCTATTGTGGTGATCTTGAGTGTTACCGTTGCGGTGATCATCGTGCTCACTTTAGCCATCAATATGCATGAACATCGCATTGCCGATAATAACTTGAAAGAACTGGCTCATAAGACGGTAATGTTTCAAGAAGACGAGAAGAAGCATCTAGCGCGCGAGCTGCATGATGGTATTAATCAATTATTAGTGTCGAGTCGTTGCCATTTGGAGCTACTTGGTAATAAGTTACAGAGTGAAGAGCTTAAAGCTCACCTAAATAAGTCGCAGCACTCGCTGATGAGAGCCATTGAGGAAGTGAGGCACATCTCGCATCAACTTCGTCCAAGTTCATTGGATGATATTGGTCTGGAAGCCGCTTTGTCGTCTTTGCTTTTAGACTTTCAAGCCCACTCGGGGATTGAGGTGGAAACCTTGTTCGCGACTAAACCGGGCAAGTTAAAGTCAGAGGCGGCGACCACCTTGTATCGAGTGGTTCAGGAGTCGTTAACCAACATAGAGAAGCATGCACAAGCGACCAAAGTAACGGTCATCGCGCAGCAAATTGGCAATGTGTTGCAGTTGCTTATTCAAGATAACGGTGTTGGTTTTAATACTTATAAGGCGATGGAAAAGCGAGGGATTGGCCTAAGAAACATGCGTGAGCGAGTGGAGTTTATCGGTGGCGACTTTGAACTGATGAGTGAGGTTGGCTTCGGAACGGAAATTACAGTGTTACTGACACTAGAGGGATTGATGAATGAGTGAAGTTATTCGAGTTGTGATTGCTGACGATCACCAAGTGGTACTTGATGGCTTTATGGCGAGATTGGAACTCGAGCCTGATATTAGCGTGATTGGTACCGCGAGCAACGGCTTAGAAGCGGTTGAGATGGTTAAGACCTTACGTCCGGATGTGGTGTTGATGGACATTAGCATGCCTATCATGAACGGCATTGATGCCACCCATCTAATCAAAGAAGAGAACCCGCAAGCTAAGGTGCTGATGCTGACCATGCATAACAACCGTGAATATATTATGAAGGTGATGCAGTCGGGTGCAGTCGGCTATATGTTGAAGGAAATTTCTGCCGAAAAAATGGTTCAAGCCATCAAAACGGTGAATCAAGGATCGACGTATTTCTGCGAAAAAGTGACTCAAAATTTGTTCACTCAACCAATTACTCCGACACCATCTGTGAAGAATCCATTGAGTCGACGTGAGGAAGCTGTGCTGAAATTAGTGGCGAAAGGGGAGAGCAGTAAAGAGGTGGCGAAGGCGCTGAATATTAGCTACCGAACTGTCGAAACCCATCGACAAAATATTAAGCATAAACTCGACATTCACTCTACTGCAGAGCTTGCCAAGTACGCTGTCAATTGTGGGCTTGTGGATTGATCTTACGCTAAATTACACTAAATGTGTAATTTAATTACTAAATGTGTAATTAAGGCCTCCATTTTGGAGGTTTTTTTAGTATTTTTGCGACAGGTTGATATTCTTCCTTTCGAAATTTAAGTGCCGAATGCAATGTTGCAAACCGAGCGCTGCAAAGTTAGAGAGGAAACATGGAGTCTGTTAAGGATAGGTATAGTATTGAGAATACTGATTATACCGTAGGACAAGATAACGTTCAGAAATGGGGTTTTGATGTACATAATCCTGTATTTGGTATTAGCGCTGGGTCGATTATCATCTTCCTGTTGGCACTTTTGGTGGCAGAGCCAGAGACCGCGAAATCTGCACTTGATGGTATAAAATGGAAAGTCATCGGCAACTTCGATGGGTTCTTTATGTGGGCAGCCAACATCTTTGTTATTTTCTGTTTTGCCCTCATTGTCTCCCCGTATGGCAAGATACGTATTGGTGGCAATGATGCCAAAGCAGAGCACTCTAACCTTTCTTGGATGTCGATGTTATTCGCCGCAGGAATGGGTATTGGTTTGATGTTCTGGGGTGTTGCAGAGCCAGTCGCTTACTTCACTGGATGGTATGAAACGCCACTTGGTGTCGAAGCATACTCACCTGAAGCGGCCAAGCTTGCACTGGGTGCAACCATCTATAACTGGGGCTTACACGGTTGGGCTATCTACGCTGTTGTTGCTCTTGCACTCGCTTTCTTTACCTTCAATAAAGGTTTACCTCTTTCAATCCGTTCGATTTTCTACCCGATCTTGGGAGACAGAACTTGGGGTTGGTTCGGTCATATTGTTGATATCGTGGCGGTACTCGCAACGCTGTTTGGTTTAGCTACTTCATTAGGCTTAGGCGCTCAGCAAGCAACAAGTGGCATTAACCATGTGTTTGGCACTGATGGCGGCATTGGCATGCAGTTGGTTGTGATTGCTGTGGTCACTTTTCTGGCGACGATGTCGGTTGTGCGTGGCATCAACGGCGGCGTAAAGGTGCTAAGTAACGTGAATATGTTGGTGGCTTTAGGCTTGCTGATTTTCGTGACGATTGCTGGTGGTATGGCAGGTATTACAGCTATCCCAACGGCGCTAATGGGTTACGTAGAAAACTTTATTCCTCTAAGTAATCCCCATGGTCGTGGTGATGAAACTTGGATGCAAGGTTGGACGGTATTCTACTGGGCGTGGTGGATGTCTTGGTCACCATTCGTAGGTATGTTTATCGCGCGTATTTCTAAAGGCCGTACGATTCGTGAATTCATCGTCGCAGTACTGTTTATCCCAACGACAGTGATCATTATCTGGATGGCGATTTTTGGCGGCATCGCGATAGATCAAGTCGCGAACAAGGTCGGTGAGATTGGTATGAACGGCCTGCAAGATATTACGCTCTCGCTGTTCCACACTTACGATGCGTTGCCAATGAGCTCTGTTTTATCTGTGGTATCAATTGGTTTGATTATGGTGTTCTTTATCACCTCTTCAGATTCGGGTTCACTGGTGATCGATAGCATTACCTCTGGCGGCAAAGTAGATTCACCGGTTCCTCAACGTGTTTTTTGGGCGGTCATTGGTGGTGCGATTGCTGCGGTTCTGTTGTGGGTTGGTGGCACAGAATCTATCCAAGCATTACAAGCCGGTACGGTTTCTATGGCGCTTCCATTTGCGTTCATATTATTGCTTATGTGCCTAAGCTTATTACTAGGTTTACGAACAGAAAATCAATTGGTTAAACACCAAAATGCTTAGAGCTAAAAGTAATATTAAATAAAAGGCCGACATGTTCGGCTTTTTTTTCATCAGTAATTTGAGTATTTGCGTGAATGTTGGATGAAAACCAAACGAACCGATTCAGGTTTACTGAAAACAACAAGTTAACCTGCTAAACTTCAGACATCCAAGTATTTGAATTAATGTGACAACAGCTTGTACTACTTGGATTGTAGGGTCGAGTTTGTGATTGGGTCACAGGTAAGTAAGGGATATTAGTAGTATTCCGTAGAGAGGGATAATGACTAAAGGTATAGATAAATACAGTATCGACAGTACCGATTACACTGTTGGTCAGGATAATGTTCAAAAATGGGGTTTCGATGTCCACAACCCAGTATTTGGCATTAGTGCAGGTTTGATTGCTCTGTTTTTGATTGGTGTTCTGGTTACGGATACCGCATCAGCGAAAGCAGCACTGGATGGCGTTAAAGGGCAAATCATCAATTCATTCGATTGGCTGTTCATCTGGTCAGGCAATATTTTTGTGATCTTCTGCTTAGGCTTGATCGTTTCTCCGTTTGGTAAAATCCGCCTTGGTGGTGTTGATGCAACGGCAGACTACTCATTCATGTCTTGGTTATCCATGTTATTTGCAGCGGGTATGGGTATCGGCTTGATGTTCTGGAGTGTGGCGGAGCCAGCGGCTTACTACACCGGTTGGTATGAGACACCACTTAGCGTTGAACCTAACACACCAGAAGCAGCTAAATTAGCATTAGGTGCAACCATGTATCACTGGGGTCTACACCCTTGGGCGATTTATGGTGTGGTTGCTCTTTCGTTAGCATTCTTCTCTTACAACAAGGGACTACCGCTTTCGATTCGTTCTATCTTTTACCCAATTCTAGGTGATAGAGCATGGGGCTGGGCTGGTCACGTTGTTGATATTCTGGCGGTACTGGCAACTCTATTTGGTCTGGCGACGTCGCTAGGTCTAGGTGCACAGCAAGCAGCAAGTGGTATTCAACACGTATTTGGCCTTGAAGCTGGTTTGGGCTTACAAGTTATCGTGATTACTGTGGTGACTTTACTCGCGGTAGTATCGGTACTTCGTGGTATCGATGGCGGTGTAAAAGTTATCAGTAACATCAACATGCTAGTAGCTTTCTTACTGCTTATTTTAGTGGCTTTAATCGGTTATGCAGTAACACTCGGCTCTATCCCAACAACCTTAATGGCGTACATCGAGAACATCATTCCACTGAGTAACCCTCACGGTCGTGAAGACCAAGCATGGTTGCACGGTTGGACGGTATTCTATTGGGCTTGGTGGATTTCATGGTCACCATTCGTAGGTATGTTCATCGCACGTGTATCTAAAGGTCGTACGGTTCGTGAGTTCATCACAGCAGTTCTGATTGTTCCAACGACTGTGACAGTAATTTGGATGTCAGTATTTGGTGGTATGGCGATCGATCAAATCGTAAATAACATCGGTACACTTGGCCGTGAAGGCTTAACCGACGTATCGCTAGCGATGTTCCAGATGTTTGATGCACTGCCGTTTGGTACGTTGCTGTCAATTATTGCAGTGGTATTGGTTCTAGTGTTCTTCATTACATCGTCTGACTCAGGCTCTCTGGTTATCGATAGCATCACCGCTGGTGGTAAAGTGGATACACCGGTTCCTCAGCGTGTTTTCTGGGCGTTCCTTGAAGGTGCGATTGCAGTGGCGTTGTTGTGGGTTGGTGGTACTGAAGCGGTACAAGCTCTACAAGCTGGTGCTATCTCGACGGCACTGCCATTCACCATCATTCTGTTACTGATGTGTGTGAGCTTGCTAATGGGTATGCGTACAGAAAAACGCTAACGCTTATTGCAACAATCAGACGCACTAATAGGCGTTTGACGTAAACATTGAATAAAGGCAGGTGAGAGAATCACCTGCCTTTTTTGCATCTATTTTTCGTCGAATCTTCATACCTGTTTTACCGTACTAAAGCTGACAAAAATTGTAATAACCATATAGTAAATAGCGCCTTGATTTTGGCGACATGCCAACTAATTGGCATAAGCTAAGACTATGGTTTACATAAAAATATATTACGATATTAAATTGTGAAATCGCTCGAATTTAATACTGATATTGGGTAGTATGCGCGGGATTTCCCACCACTCGTGAAACTTTGACATGAAACTAACACTAAAACAGAAGTTAATAGGTGCTAGCCTATCTGCTGTTATAGTTATGGCAACAGCGTTGACCTGGCTATCAGCAAACCAACTATTTGAACAGACTCGTAATGGCGTATACCTACGAGCTGAAAGCGTATCAGAAGCAGCATCTGAAGGTATTAAAAACTGGATTGGTATTCGCACGGATATCGCATCAGCATTTAATGACTTTTCACGAGAAAGCGATGTTGTTCCTTTCCTAAAGCAAGCTCGCGTAGCGGGTGGTTTTGACGATATCTTTTTAGGTACACCAGAAGGTGGTATGTACCGTTCACACCCTGAACGTAATCGTGCAGATTACGATCCACGTCAACGCCCTTGGTACCAAGAAGCAAATGCAGCAGGTAAGCAGATCATTACTACGGCTTACCAAGATGCAATCACTAAAGCACTACTAGTAACCATCGCAGAACCAGTTCGTCACAATGGTCAGCTTGTTGGCGTAGTAGGTGCGGACGTACTTATCGACCAATTGGTTAACGACGTAATCAGCCTAGATGTTGGTGACAATGCTTACGCAATGCTAATCGATGCGTCTGACGGCACATTCCTAGCGCACCCAGATTCAGCACTAAGCCTGAAGCCAGTAAGTCAGCTTTCTAATGACATCTCTATGCCAATCATCGAGAACGCAGTGCGTACTGGTAGCATCGAGATCATTAAAGAACGTGGCGCTGAGAAGCTGCTTTACTTCACGAAAGTACCGAACACTAACTGGATCTTCGCGGTTCAGATGGACCGAGCGACTGAAGAAGCAAACCACTCAACACTACTTACTCAGCTAATTATGACTGCTGTAGTGATTACGCTTATCGTGATCGTACTGGTTTCTTGGTTGGTGAGCTTCCTATTCCGCGACCTAAACCGAGTTTCTGCGGCACTTGAAGAGATCGCTTCAGGTGAAGGTGACCTTACTCAGCGTCTTGAGCCTAAGAGCGACGACGAAATTGGTCAGCTTGCACAAAACTTCAACCGTTTTGTGGGCAACATGCACACAATGGTGATCAAGCTAAGCGAAGTGTCTGCTGCATTGGGTAACCAAGCGCGCCAAACTGCATCACAAGCGGAAGAGCGTAGTGCTCGCATCCAGATGCAACAAGACGAAATAAACATGGTTGCAACGGCTGTTAACGAAATGGCAGCGGCGACACAAGAGATCGCGGGTAACGCAGACCACACGGCACAGAATTCATCTGAAGCGGTTGGTGCGTGTGAGCACGGTACTGGCCAAGTAACACAGACTCAAAGCTCAATCCAAAATCTTGCTCAAGAAGTTCAGATTGCAACTAATGTAATCCTAGAGCTTGAAGAGCACGGTAATAGCATCAACGCTATCTTGTCTAACATTCAAGGCATTGCTGAACAGACAAACCTACTTGCACTTAACGCAGCGATTGAAGCGGCACGTGCAGGTGAGCAAGGTCGTGGCTTCGCGGTTGTTGCTGATGAAGTTCGTGTTCTGAGCCAACGTACACACGGTTCAACACAAGAGATTCAACAGACTATCGAATTGCTACAAGGTACAACAGGCAAAGCGGTTAGCATCATGAATGACAGCCGTACTTTGGCTGAAACCAGTGTTGATGACGCAAACTCAGCGGCTGCAAGCCTAACGCAAATTCATGCTGCTGTTGAACGTATCAGCGACATGGCGACACAGATTGCTTCTGCGGCAGAAGAGCAGGCGTCTGTAACGTCTGAGATCACTCGTAACACTGAGGGAATCCGTGACGTGTCTAACGAGCTAGCAGACGAAGCACACCAAGCGGCAGAGCAAGCAGCTCAGCTGTCTGAACTGTCTCATGAGCTAGAGAGCGAAATCAGTCGCTTCAAGCTGTAAGCACTGAAGCGTAAATTTAAAGCCGAATGTGATTATCACATTCGGCTTTTTTGTGCCTCTTATCTGGAGAATTAGGCACTAGGAACTAGTTGTTCGGGTAGCCTGGGAACTTCGCTTTTAGATTGGCGCGAGTAGGGAAGTATTTCTCCATAAACTTCACCATCGCAGGGTCGTTCTTTTGAAGCTCTGTGAATGTCGCGGAACTTAGTTCTTGAGCGCTGTAGCCTTTGTAGTTTACGTCGTAGTAAGCATACAGAGAGTAGGCTAGGTATTCTTGATCGTATGACTCAGCGTCTAGGTCAGCTTCAACGATTGTCGAGTCTTTTCCATTTGGAAAGTAAGAGCCCGCAAGAATCGCTTTTTCATTCAGCTCATCGAGTTCTTTTTGCATCACCCCCCACTTTGATGAAGGTGATTGTACCGCCAAATTCATCACACCGTAGTCGTGTACAAAGTGAATGATCTCTTCAAACGCAGCGTCTCTTTTTGTCACTAACCCCGGCTTGTTTTCGCCTGCTGTTGTATCTGTCGTTTCAGTCGCGAATAGATCTTGGAAGCGGTAGTTTTCATCTAAGTAATCGCCCGCACCTCTGCTAGCCCAATCATCATCGTAAAAGAACGCCATCGCAGCTTTGCTGTCGTAGATAGCCTTGGTCACTTCAGCTGGGAAGTTATCAAGGTAGTACTGCATGATCTTCTTAACGTGCGCAACTTTAGCCGTGCCGTCATTTTGTGTTTTGTCTTCGATCAGTAACGGGATCTTGTAACCATGAGCTTCTACGCAACTGCGTTGCTTGATGCCATTGTTAAGCAAGTCGCCTGTTGTGTCTGAAATAACAGAACAATCACCTGTTGGTACACGAGCGAACGTCTCTGAAGCACTTTGAGCAAAGCTGGGAACAAATTGGATAGCGTTACTTAGAGTGTTACCCACGCGTACGTAAAGGTTCATCGGTCTCATTTGGTCGATATTAAACTTGTCGCCAGTGCTATCGATGATGAATTGCTTGTTGATGGTTACGGTGTCGGCTTTTTTCCAGAGAACGATGTTCTTGATGTTGTTTTCGACTTTAGCAACAGCAAGTTTTTCTGGTGTTGTAGTTGAGTTGAAGTTCTCGTAGTAAATATTAAAGTTTTCAACATCATACGTTTTACCAGACGAGTTTGTTGCCGTCACTTTAAACGTAATGTCTGCGTCATTTTGAGTCTTATAGTTGCGCTCTGGGATACCATGAACTTGAGCAAAACTGCCGCTCGATTTTAGGTTATTACCGTACTGGGTAATATCAACGTTCACGTTTTTGTCTGCGCCATTTTTAATCGACTTTACGCTGAATTGCAGCGAGAAATTGTTGCCCAAGCTAACCACTGAGTTGGCGCTAGATGCGTCAATGACGTTTTTTGAAGCACTGTTATTGTTACCACCACCGCTTCCGCCGCCACACGCAGTAAGCATTGTTGTAACAACAAGAGTAGGAATAATGAGTTTATTTATCATAGAGAACCAAATTATCTGCAAGCAATAAAGCTCGCATGTTACAAGAAATGGTATTTTCGCTGAGTAAGCTTTTGTAAGTTATGTATTGATATCACTTACAAATGACGCATTAATGATTTGTTCGGGCGATTGGTTTGGACGGTTGGTTTAGACGATGGATTGGCTTGGCGAGATAAGCTAGGGCGGGGAAATCGGGTGGGAGAGTAGTGGGCGGCATAATGGCCCACTACTGAAGTCTGGATTAGAAGTATTTTTTCGCTACTTCAACAGCTTTGTCCAAATCTGGAATCATAGTCAGCTCTGGAACTCGCTGAATATGAACGATTTTGTTGTCTTTATCGACAACGAATGTGCTACGAGCAAGTAAACCAAGTTCGTTGATTTGTGTGCCTGATTCAAAACCAAAAACGTGGTCTTTGGCATCTGAAAGCAAAGTTAGGTTGTCTGTAATACCTTTCTCATTCTTGAATCGATCCAGTGCGAAAGTCGTGTCTGCACTTAGGCCGATGAATTCAATGTTATCTGTCAGTTCAGGGTTTGCTTTTACAAAGTTAGAAAGATCCTGAGCTTGTTGGTTACATACTGGTGTGTCAATCGAAGCCAGTACACTAAAGATACGCACTTTGTCTGTTTTTGCTGTGGTATCGTACGGTTGGTTTTTGTTTGTCATCAATGTCACTGAAGGCAGGTAATCACCAACAGCCAAGCTATTACCGACAAGGTTGAACGTTGTTTCGTAGTATAAAGTCAGCGTATTGTCTTTCCCTGTTGGAGCCGTTTCACTGGTTGTTAAGTAGTCCGCAGCACCAGCCGTTGTGGTTAAAATCAGTGCCGCTAGCGTGATTAGCGTTTTTTTCATGTTGAGTCTCTTGAATTATATTAGTTAAGCTCAGTTTCAAGCGCAGCGAACTCTAGCGAAATAAGATGCGGTTTGTTCAAACCAACAGATAATGAAAATCACACCGTTCGATTTTATTATAAAATATCAACGACTAAGAGAATAAGACCCTATTTAAAATGAGAGTTTACATAAGCTGAGTATCTTGGATATTTGTAATATCCTAACTTCCGAGCTGTCATTTTTTATTTTGTATGAATGCAAGTAGTTATGGGCTTTATTCTTATAAACTATCGAAAAGTCAGTCTCAAAAACACCTTCGCTATTTTTAGTTACTGTTATATCAATATGTCTGGCTCTACAATCCTTATATGAGCTTACTCGGATTATCCCCTCCATACTATCAAGGTCTAACATCCCCGTATGATCAACAAGGTTATATGAGATATTTTCAGTGGACACCAAACGCTGAGTCATATTTTTGTTTATATTATTTGTGTTATAGCAACCTCTAATGAGTGACAAGGAGGAAATGGCCAGCATTAACATGAATAGCTTCTTAAGATAAACCAGAGTTTCGTGGGGTTTATTCGGAAGCTCTTGGTGATCGTTTACTTCGACAGGTACTGAGACTTCGCTCGTTGCTCCATCTATTGCAGCAGCGGCTATTGTGTCATCCTCCTGGGTTTCGGAAGTTACATTGGTTTCAGTTGGTGAATGGCTTTCAGTAGGTAGATGGGGTTCTGGTAGCTCTTCATTGGATATTTTCTCAAGCAAATAGCCTGCTTTACTCACCGTGGTGAGCTTTGTATTTTTAATACCAATCGTTTTGAGCGACTTTCTTAACGTACTGATCGTATTGGTTAGAGATTGATCAGAGACAATGGCACCATTCCAACATTCACTAAAAAGCTCATCTTTACTCACACATCGACCATTGTGGTTATGCAAATAGAGTAAAACACGGAATGGTTTTGGCCTTAATTTGATTAAGGTTTTATTTTCGATATTCATTATCGAACGATCGCTCAGGTTTATATGTAACTCATCATTAATTACAAGTGAATTATCATTAATCATTCTACTTCTCTCAAATTAATTATTTTTATTGTTATTACGCCTAGACCAACTTGTCGTCGATTCTATTTTTTTTCATCGCTTTGGCTATCAAAAATCAAGTTCGTTTGAAAAATGTGTGGAATGTATATTTGGTGTGTTTTTAGTGAGTTTTGAATGATGTGGTTTAGGTTGGGCGCAAGTACGATAGACGCATAATTCACGGATAGAACATCAACAGATATAGGGATTATTAATAACGTTGTTTGTTTTTGGGAGTGAAGATGAAAGTCGTATCAAAAGAAAGTGTTACACGTGTTTTAGGCAGCATTGAAGAATATAAACAGGTAGCTTGTGTTGAATCCAAAGGCTTAGATGTCATCAGCTTATTGGTTCGCTTATGTCACCTTCAGAGCAAGAAAATCTCAGAAGACGATCGACAAGTCTTAGTGGACCACATCAAGGATTTGATATCAGAAGAGCTAATCTTTGCCCAAAAAATGGAACTGGAAGAAGCTGAAGCGATATTAATGGATTCTGTTAGCCCGCTATGCAATCCAGCACAATCCAAGTGAGGCTAACTGATGCTTGAGTGGAACTCTGAACACCGTCGATACGAGATGTCGGTTCTTGGATTTAAAGTGCATAGTGTCTTTCAATCGATTAATGACGCTGACCAAAATGTGTTTGGCTATGAGGCGATATGCCGAGTAGAGATGCAAGGTGCGAAGGTAAACGTTAAACGCTTCTATAAAATTCTTGAGGACTTCGGTGAGAAGTCTGAGTTTAGATTTAAGTTTTTCTTGAACATTATGCACTTGAGAAATTTTCGGAACTCGAGCATCTATGGTCGTGATCTGAAGCTGTTTCTCAATGTTACCCCATGCTTTTTTAAGTACTTTTCATACGGGAACGACTTAAACAGCTTATACCTCCCGCTAATCAAGGAGGAGCAGGTAGACTTGAGTCAAATCGTTGTGGAAATTGTCGAGGACTATTGCCCTCTAGCTGACATAGAGAGCTTACATAGAGGCACTGAGTACCTCAGAAACATAGGTATTTCGTTCGCACTGGATGACTTTGGCTCTGGCTGGGCAGGTTATAGCCGCATGGCCGTTGTGAAGCCAAACTTCCTAAAAGTGAGCCGTGATATGTTGATTGAGTTCGCTATGAGTGGCTCTCAAGATGACAACCTTTTGGAAGAACTGAACACCATTACGACGATACAAGGTATCAAGGTGATTTTTGAGGGGATTGAGAACGTAGATAACTTAAAGGCTGCGGCTCAGTATGGGGCTGATTATTATCAGGGTTACCACATAGATTTCCCTAAATCTTATCCCGTAAACATGCTAGATCAAGGTGTTGTCACGCCAGATGAAACATTCAGGCTAAACACCTACCTCAATAAGAAAACCAGAATAACGAGTAAAAGCGCTTAAATCACCGAGTGACTGAAACCGCGCTCAAAATGATCAATTTGTCGATTTCCCTTATCTGAACTACTACTCTTCGGTTCACTAACCTCTCGTGTGGGAGGTTAGCTTTTTGGCTAGTGATATCGATATGAGTGAGTTGTATTTGAAGCACTTTGGATTGAACGGTTTGGATGCTGGGCGAGGGCTATCAGTATTCTAATAGAGGATTACAGTTCGTTCTCTGAGTTTCTTTCTTAATTACTTTTTGAATTGTTTTCTTGGATTAACTGAATCAATTGGCTTTTGCTGTAAGTGCAATAAGCATGGAGAAACCTCTCAACCTCTTCAATTTCAACTCGATTCACTCTGCACGATACATACCCTTCCTTCTGATCAACACCAATCTTAATGTTGTAAAGCTGCTGTTCTCGATCCACAAAAAGACAAGTCCCTTCACTGGTACAAATACTAACGTTGGCGTTTTCGTTTGAGTTAATCGAAGACCATAAATCATCAAATGATGCCTTGATCGCATCATAGTCTTTACGTTCCGCTACTTCGTCTCTTGTAAGAGACATCATGCAAATCTCGCTCATAATTTTCCTCTCTATTTACAAAAAATTCTCCCAGCATTTTGAGGATGCTGGGAGAATCAATGTCATTCAGTTTAGATAGCGATTTACGCAGCCTTAGCGTCGTTCTTTAGCTGTTCTAAACAACGGATGAACGCACGTAGGTTACGATACACGTCTGTTTGATCATAAAACACGCCAACATTCTCTAATTCTATCGGGCCTGATACCGCGTTATCTAGCATTAGGTTATCAATTAAGCCAAAGTTTTCTAGCGTCATGCCGATGCCATCCACATAGGTTTGCTCATCGACTTGCTTAGCATTTGGCAGTTGGTCTAGGTTTCTTTTTAGGAAAAGATCTGAGTTGTTGCTGTAGGCAAGTACCGTTTTACCTAGCGCTTTACCAAAGCCCATCTCATAGGCTGTACCCACATCGCAGCTCGCGCCTCTGAAAGGTGTCATGTTGGCGATGACGATATCACAGCTCTCAATAAGCTCTTCATTCGCGCGGCCAATTTTTAAGCCATTTTCTTGAGGGCTAGGTTCATTCAACTCTAGAATATTGTCGAGTGGGAAAATACCCTCGAAGCCATAAGCTTCACAAATCTTCTTCTTTTGATCACCGATAGAGACAGCGTCACTTAGAAATACTTCTGGTCCTGCTAGATAAATGCGTTTCAACGTTTAACTCCTGATTAGCTACAGTGCTTGGGTTTGTGCTGATATTTTTATCTATTGGATTGTTTAAGTAATAACCGAAAGTACACGGTTTGCTAATGTGTGGTTTTGGTGTGTTTTTAGCTTTATGGTTTAAAAAACGACTCTTTAGTGCAGTTTTGCTTAAGCTCATGATTTGAATATCACTTTGAGGCTGCTTTGTGTTCACTTAAGGCAAGAACGTGACGGTGAGTCGAATGGGAAGGGGACCTCTTGAGATGCAGCAAAATCGATAGACAATAAAAAGCCCGAGTATGAACTCGGGCTTTGGATGTTTCTTTGTCATCAATGAAGCGACTAGATTGCCTGACGAAGTTGGAAATAGCGTCCTTGTTCGTTCAACAGTGTCTTGTGAGAGCCATGCTCTACAATCTCACCTTGTTCAATCAGAACGATAGAATCCATCGCTTCCAGACCGATCAAACGGTGCGTAATGAAGATAACCGTCTTGCCTTCAAAATGCTTCTCAAACAGTGCCATAATGCTCTGTTCAGTTTGCTTATCTAGGCCTTCCGTAGGCTCATCAAGAAGCAGGATAGGGGCATCATGAAGAATCGCACGTGCAATACCAACACGGCGCTTCTCACCACCAGACAGTTGACGACCACCGTCACCTAACCAGCTATCAAGACCATCATTCTCAAGCAGCTTTTCTAGGCCAACGTCTTTAAGGATGTTAGCTAGGTGCTCATCGTTGGCATCTGGTTTCGCAATCAACAGGTTGTCGCGTAGGCTGCCATTTAAGATGTCGACACGCTGACTTACCACACTGATCGACTCACGCAGTTGTGACTCGTTCCATTGTGTCAGTTCAATGCCCGCGATAGAGATATAACCTTTCTTCGGATCCCAGTAGCGAGTTAGAAGCTGAATCAGTGTCGACTTACCTGAACCCGTTTGACCCACAATCGCAACCTTGTTCGTTGCCGGAATCGTTAGGTCGACAGCGTTCAGAACACTGCGCTCAGAGTCAGGGTAGTTGAACGTCACGTTTGAGAACGTAATATCAAGCGGCTTGTTGATGTCGAGTTTCTCGTCCGCGAATTGAACTTCAGGTTCTGAAAGAATCACTTCATTCAAGCGACGTGCAGAAGACAGAGTCTGACCTAAATGCTGGAATGCGCCTGCGATTGGCATTAACAGTTCAAAACTTGCCATGGTTGCGAACGCCATTAGCGCAATAAACGGATCAGGTGCATTACCACCCACGCCGTCAGCCGCTAGCCAAAGCATAAGAACCAGTGTCAAACCGTTGAACAGCATCAACGCTGCTGAAGCCATACCGGTTAGGTTGGCGTTCACAAACTGGTTCGCCATTAGCTTCTGTTGGGTTTCTAGAATCGCATTACGGTAACGCTCTTCTGCACCAAACAGAGTCAGTTCGCTGTAGCCTTCAATCCAATCCAGAGTAGTAACACGTAGATCCGCTTTGTTTTGCGTAAGCTCACCACCGTTACGCTTGCCCAGCTTGTAGAACAAGACAGGCCAAATCAACAACATGATAAGCAGGATAGAACCTAAGATAAGGCCTAGCGAGGTATCGAACCACATCAAGAACAGAGTCAGGAAGAAGATACCAAACACACCAACCGTCACAGGGCTTACTAAGCGCAAGTAAACGTGGTCCATGGCGTCGACATCAGCAACCAAGCGGTTGAGTAGGTCAGCGTCACGCAGGTTTGAAATACGACCTGGGATCAGCGGAGCCAGCTTCTTGAAGAAGAAGATACGTAGGTCAGTCAGTAGTTTGAATGTCGCATTGTGGCTTACAACACGTTCACCCCAACGACCCGCAGTACGGCTCATAGCCAAACCACGTACACCACCACCTGGTAGCATGTAGTTGAAGGTTTCACGTGCAATTGTTAGACCAGCAACCGCAGAAGCTGAAATGAACCAACCCGATAGCGTTAACAAGCCAATAGAAGCTGACAGAGTAGCAAAAGCCAGTAGCATGCCTAGCGATAGGCCAAACCAATGCTTTTTATAGAGTTTCAGGTAAGGCAGTAAATCACGCATCTAAATTACCCTTATTGTCTTGTTGAGCTAAGTTCGCGTTTAGCATCTCTTCGAATAAACCTCCCGCAGTCGAAAGCTGAGCGTAATGACCTTGCTCCACAAGACCACCATCGCGCATAACCAGAATGTTATCGACCGATTGAAGAGGCGCCAGTTGGTGCGTCACAAGCAGGGCAGTGCGACTTTCGATGTTGCTGTTGATGCCTTTCATTACTAGCTGCTCACTACGAGTATCTAGGCTAGCAGTAGGTTCATCAAGCAACCAGAATTGGCCGTCTTGGATCATTGCACGAGCCAACGCCAAACGTTGAGATTGACCAACAGACAGGCCGCCAGAACGATCAGAAATCATGTAGTCCAAGCCGTGCTCATTAACAAACTCACTAGCAAAAGATTGGTCTAGTGCGTTTTGGACTGTTTGATCGGTAATATCTTGCTTACCCAGAGTGACGTTGTCACGGATGCTGCCGTGAAGCAACAGTGGGTTTTGGCCAACCCAGCTGATAGTCTTACGCCAAGATGCCAAGTCTAAATCACGCAGTTCAATACCATTGATTTTCAAGCTTCCTTCATAAGGCATGAAACCAAGAATGGCATTAATCAAACTTGTCTTACCCGCACCACTTGGGCCAACTAATGCCGTTGATTGGCGAGTATTCAGTGCGAACGAGATAGGGCCAACCAGTTGAACACCTTCAGGGCTCAATACTTTCAGATCTTGAGCTTCAATATTGATGCCTTGAGCTGGGTCTAATTGAGTGTCACCTGATTTAACCTTAGTGATGTCGGTTTCTAGGAACTCAACAATACTCTCGGCTGCGCCCACCGCTTGTTGCTTCGCGTGGTAGAAAGTACCTAAATCACGCAGAGGTTGGTAAAACTCTGGCGCCAAGATAAGGATAAACAGACCAGCGAATAGCGTAATGCCAACGCCGTAGTGGCCGAAGTTAAGCTCGCCGATGTAAGTGAAACCAAAGTAAACTGCCGTCATCGCAATCGAGATAGAGGTGAAGAACTCAAGCACAGCAGACGACAAGAAAGCGATCTTCAATACATCCATAGTGCGCGTTCTGAACACCTCAGATGCACCTTTCAACACTTCTGTTTCAGAGCTCGTGCGGTCGAAAAGACGAATGGTTGTCATTGATTGCAAACGGTCGTAAAAGTGACCTGAAAGACGCTGAAGCGCTTTGAAGTTTTTACGGTTTGCGTCTGCCGCTTTCATCCCCACCAATGCCATGAACATCGGTACCAGTGGCGCAGTCAGCAAGAAGATAAGGCCGGCAGCCCAGTTTACTGGGAATACTACAACCAAAATAATGAATGGAATCAGTACCGACAAAGACATCTGTGGCAAGTAACGCGAGAAGAAGTCTTGCATGTCTTCAACTTGTTCTAGCAACAGCGTTGCCCACGTACCGGCAGGCTTACCTTTGATGTAAGCAGGGCCGAGTTCGCGTAACTTGTCTAAAATGAGCTGCCTAATGTAGACACGGATCTGTTCACCACAGCGATAACCTGCGATTTCACGACCCCATGTACAGCCCGCACGGCCAACGACCGATAGTGCCAAGCCAGCAAAATGACCAACCAGTTCAGACTTATCGACGTTCTCGATGATCAGCTGGTGAAGAATAGAGGCGAGAAGCGCTGCTTGAGCAATTAAAAACACACTTGAAAGTACGCCAAGGCTAATCGCAATCATAAGCCAGCGTTTTGCTAACTTACTTTGTTGCTTAAGCCACTTATTCAAGCTGCGTTGTTTTTTCTTATCCATTATGAAGGCTTAATGATAATTATTATTCGTTGAGGGCGGCTAGTATACAAAAGAAAGCCCAGTGGATATACCACTGGGCTTTAGGGATTTACAACAAAATGTGATGACGCCCTGCATCTACTAAGGCGAGAGCGTCGATAATCAAATCTGCAATCTCAGATTTACTTATCGTTAAGGCCATCTAGGAAGCGCTCAGCATCCAGAGCAGCCATACAACCAGTACCAGCAGAAGTGATCGCTTGGCGGTAGTTGTGGTCCATAACATCGCCCGCAGCGAATACGCCTGGGATGCTTGTTTGTGTTGCATTACCTTCAAGACCAGACTGAACGATGATGTAGTCATCCTTCATATCTACTTGGCCTTTGAAGATTTCAGTGTTCGGCTGGTGACCGATAGCGATGAACGCGCCCATTACGTCGATATCTTCTGTCTTGTCAGACTGAGTATCTTTAATACGAACGCCAGTTACGCCCATATCGTCGCCAAGAACTTCGTCTAGCGTGCGGTCAGTGTGAAGAACAATGTTGCCGTTCTCTACTTTGTCCATTAAACGCTTAACTAGAATCTTTTCTGCGCGGAACGTGTCGCGACGGTGAATCAGGTGAACTTCAGACGCGATGTTAGATAGGTAAAGTGCTTCTTCAACAGCAGTGTTACCACCACCAACAACCGCTACTTTCTGGTTGCGGTAGAAGAAACCATCACACGTAGCACAAGCAGAAACGCCGCGACCTTTGAATGCTTCTTCAGACTCTAAACCTAGGTACTTAGCTGATGCACCTGTTGAGATGATCAACGCATCACAAGTGTACTCGCCAGAATCGCCTTTAAGACGGAAAGGGCGGTTTGATAGGTCTACTTCGTTGATGTGGTCGAACAGGATCTCTGTTTCAAAGCGCTCTGCGTGCTCTTTCATGCGATCCATCAGTGCTGGGCCTGTTAAACCTTCAGCATCACCCGGCCAGTTTTCCACTTCTGTTGTGGTTGTAAGCTGACCACCTTGCTGCATACCAGTAACCAGAACTGGGTTTAGGTTTGCACGAGCAGCGTAAACTGCAGCTGTATAGCCAGCAGGGCCAGAACCAAGAATCAATAAATTACAGTGCTTTACGTCGCTCATGAGGACTCCGAAATTGAATTTGTTTTAATTTATAATCGCTTAGGATTGTATGGAAAATATGGAGGCAATAAAAGTGTAAACAAGGGCTGAAGTGTAATTAATCGTTATAGTTTAGAACTTAATCGAGACAAACGTTTTCGTGGCTAGAAGATCAGTGAAAGCCATAGCATCAAGTGGGCTTGCATTCGGCTAGCCATTTTTACCGTCCGTTGATTTGAAATCGATCCGAAGAAGTGTGCGCGAGATTTGTTGAAGGTTATTAAACTCACAATTGGACAAAACCCTCTTAGCTCAAATGACTAAGTCGCACTGTTCAGATAAGAAAAAGTATCTTGAAATCTAAAGCTATTTTTATGCTTGCCTTATAGAAGTGCGTTTTATGACTGGGTTAAGAATCACCACAAAATAACAGCGCGTAAGGTCGCACTGGAGAAAAGCGGATGCAAGCCCCTTTTTTAAATGGTATGATGCACTGTATGTTATGGATGCTACTAGCTCACAATGAGTTTAAATAAGAATGGAATAATATTAACCCAATGCTTTTTAGCTAAGTGGCCACCTTATGTTTAAACCAATTCTATTTATTTTTTCTATCTCTATTGCCGCGAATTTTCAAGCCATAGCTTCTACCCAAATTGATTCTAAAGATGCACCGTTTTATGAAGGAGAAGATGTGATTGCGTGTGGCGAAATCAAGCAAGTTTCTCGCTTCAAGAGAGGGTTCTATCTAAACATGGATGAACGTTATCCTCGTCAATCATTAACTCTAGTTGTATGGGAAGACGATGTTGCAAAGATTAAAGAGCAGCATGGCTCACTTGATCGTTTAAAAAATATGCATGTATGTGCTGAAGGCCGAGTGACTAAGTATAAAGGTAGAAGCCAGATTAGCTTGTACAACTCATACTCATTAAAAATCCAATAATAGGTAGTCATTATGTATGATTTTTTTAAAAAAGTTATATGTATTATGGCTTTAGTCCATACGAATGTTGCCTAGGAAAGAGAGATAGCATTTGTGAATGTATGATCCGCCCCAGCAGTTTTGGACACTGAGTTAAGTGAGTACAATCACTAACGAGGTGAACAATGACAACTAAGAAAACTAGAATTAAACATTCCCCTGAATTTAAAGCAGAARCCCTGAAGTTAGCAGATAAAGTGGGAGTAGCTGCGACAGCAAGACAGCTTTCTTTACATGAATCTCAAATCTACGGGTGGCGAAAGAACTCGAAGAAAGACACCAGTACTAGTCAGCGAGAGCAAGAACTAGCCGCAGAGGTTGCCAAGCTCAAAAGGCAGTTGGCTGATCAAGCAGAAGAGCTAGAAATTGTAAAAAAGGCGAGAGCAAGAACTAGCCGCAGAGGTTGCCAAGCTCAAAAGGCAGTTGGCTGATCAAGCAGAAGAGCTAGAAATTGTAAAAAAGGCCGCTACCTACTTCGCGAAAAATCTAAAGTAAATTTCTATGAATTTATGCTCGAACACCTGCTGAGCTTCAGTATTGTGCGTATGGCTAAGGTGTTCGGGGTATCCCGAAGTGGGTTTTATTACTGGGTTAAACATCGCCATAAGGCCATCCAACACGAGGCAATYCGCCAAAAACTTGATACAAAGGTCAAAGAAGCTTTCGACAACAGCAAAGGTCGAGATGGCTCAAGGCGTATCCAAAAAGAACTGTCTGAGAGCGGTGATAACTACAATGTTAAAACCATTGCTGCCAGTATGAAGCGTCAAGATTTAACGCCGAAAGCTGCACGCAAGTTTAAGTGCACTACGGACAGCAAGCATCAAATGCCTGTTGCTCCAAACCTGTTGGCTCAGAACTTTAGCGCATCGGCTCCGAATGAAAANACTTGATACAAAGGTCAAAGAAGCTTTCGACAACAGCAAAGGTCGAGATGGCTCAAGGCGTATCCAAAAAGAACTGTCTGAGAGCGGTGATAACTACAATGTTAAAACCATTGCTGCCAGTATGAAGCGTCAAGATTTAACGCCGAAAGCTGCACGCAAGTTTAAGTGCACTACGGACAGCAAGCATCAAATGCCTGTTGCTCCAAACCTGTTGGCTCAGAACTTTAGCGCATCGGCTCCGAATGAAAAATGGGCTGGAGAYATCACCTATATAGCCACAAGCGAAGGCTGGCTGTACTTGGCGGTAATTATTGACCTTTACTCAAGACAAGTAATTGGATGGTCTATGGATACCAGAATGACGGCTACGCTGGTCTGTGATGCGCTATCAATGGCGTTGTTCCGTCGCGGATTCCCCGAGCAGGTTATCGTTCATAGTGATCGAGGTAGTCAGTACTGCTCAAAGGATTATCGAGATCTCATAACTGCTTATAATCTCAAGCAAAGTATG